>JBEAQM010000103.1:0-3261 GCA_041163845.1 Pseudomonadota bacterium
TGAAGTTAGCCATAAACGCAGGAGATGACATACTGCTCATCGGTAATCAGCTCGACCCTAACAAAATCGTAAGTACGAAAACATTGGTGGGTACTATTACACAATTGGTGCAAAGTGGTGAAGTGAAAGAAGAGGGTATCGAAAAAGCGTATCAAAGGGTACAAACATTAAAACAAAAACTTTAACCATTCCATAAAGACTCCACAGAGACATTGTACGATATCAAAAATAAAATTATACAGTGAGTCATTACAATGAAAAAAAGTGTTTTTGGTAATATAGTAAAAGGGTATGATCAACCTGTGCTTAATGAGAGAGAAGCCAGAGCTGCAGCCGGGTTGCTTTTTCTTTTTGGATTTTTGAGCTTTATGAACAGTTTTATGCTTTCAAACCTCACCATGACACAATTTTTTGTCACCTTTTTTATGATCGATTTTACGATTCGGATTACCACCCCTGAGTATGCACCGTCTCTTTTAATAGGAAGGGTTTTTGTCCAAAATCAAACCCCCGAATATGTTGGTGCAGCACAAAAACGATTTGCATGGTCGATTGGACTCTTGCTCTCTTTGGTGATGTTTTATCTTACGGTGATAGAGCCTCAAATGAATCCGATCAAAATTCTGATTTGTAGTGTATGTTTGGTGCTACTTTTTTCTGAATCTGCGTTCTCTATCTGTTTGGGGTGTAAAGTCTATAACATATTGAAAAAAGAACAAGCACGGTATTGCCCTGGTGGGGTGTGTGAGATCAAAGAGAAAGAACCGATACAGCGTTTTACTTTTGTACAGTCATTGATTGTGATAGTAGTAAGTATTGCAGTTGTATTGGGATTGTTGGTGTTGTGGATGAGTACACCCTCTAAGTCAGCAGCGATGCAGATGATGCCCGCTATGTTAAAAAATTTAGGATTATGAGTTCTCGTGGATCCAGCGTTCTAAAATGATTTGAGCAGCAACAGAATCAAGCCTTCCATCTTTAGTATGTTTAAACACTCCCATGGTAAGCTCTTTTGCTTCGACGCTTGAGCTTTGTTCATCTTGGTATGCGACATTGATATCGACCGACAGAAGGGAAACAAAATGTTTAATACGTCGCTCCATCTCTTCAGAATTTTCAGCCCCTTTAGGGAGTCCGACGATGAGTGTTTCTATCTCCCATTCTACTAAAAAAGCTTTCACTTCTTTGGCTGCTTGGTCACGATTTTTTCTGAGTATTGCTGTTTGGGGCATAACGATTTTACCATCTAAACAAATGGCTACGCCGATACGTTTTAGACCGACATCAATACTTGCGAGTTTCATGTTTTCCTTTCGGTCTAGAGTATCAGCATGGCATCGCCATACGAAAAAAATCGATAGTGTTTTTCGATCGCTTCTTGATACAATTGTAACGTTTTTTCTCTCCCAACAAAAGACGAAACAAGCATGATGAGTGTACTTTTTGGTAAATGAAAGTTGGTGAGTAGATGGTTTACCCTTTGGGGTGGATTGGCAGGATGAAGGAAAAGATCGCATTCTCCTTGTGTTTGATGGGTTCTTGCAAAATACTCGATGGTTCTTGTCACAGTGGTGCCGATAGCTAGAATGGGTTGTACACTATCAAGCACCTTGGATGAACTTTTAGGAATTTCAAAATACTCTGAATGCATGGGATGGTCTAGTATCGCTTCGGATTCTACAGGTTTGAATGTTCCAGCCCCTACATGCAGTGTAATGGTGTGTGTTGTATGTTTTGCTTTAAGCGATTCAAAAAGTGCAGGGGTAAAGTGAAGCGAAGCTGTCGGAGCAGCAACAGCACCTGCTTTTTTGGCAAATAGGGTTTGATAGTCTTTTTCGTCCATAGCGTTATCTTCTCTTTGCATATAAGGGGGGAGAGGAATATGCCCGATGCGGTCCAAAAGAGCTACAAGATCCTCAAATCGGATCGGTTGATTGTGTTGTGTAAAAGTAACAATGCGCGAACCATCATCATTTAAATGGGTTACAGTTGCTATGAGATTCTCATCAAAAAGCAATTGTGTCCCGATTTTCACTTTTCCTCGGATCAATACAAGAAAATGGTAGGCATCGATCGGTTTGTTAAAAAGAAGTTCTATTTTCCCACCTATTTGTTCTTTTTCAGATACTTTATGTCCAAAAATACGCGCTTTTATGACACGGGTATCGTTGAGAAAAATATCACAATTTAGGGGGATAAAATCAAGTATATGTTCAAAGGTAGTATGGGTAATAGTGCCCCTGGCTCTATCATACACAAGTAGTTTAGCATGATCTCTTGGATACACCGGAGTCGTTGCGATGAACCCCTCTGGGAGTTCATAGTCATAATTTTTAGTAAGGAGTTCGTCGTTCATTAACGCTCAGTGGGTCTCATCTTCATCCGAAAGATCATCCGTTTCGATATAAGGGTTTACCATGCGCACGATGAGAATAGAAACACCATAAAGAAGCACTAAAGGTGCTGCCATCAACAATTGTGTCAATACATCAGGTGGTGTTAGCAATGCAGCCAGAATAAAGATGATAACCACTGCATAGCGAAAGAACTCTTTGAGTGTTTTATCTGTCACCAACCCCAATAAAGCTAAGAAATAGGCAAAAACGGGGAGTTCAAAAGCGATACCAAATCCCATCATGATCTTGGTGAAAAATCCAACATAATCTTCGATGTTAATCAATGGTGTATACAAAAATGAACCAAACGTGATTAAAAATTGAAATCCAAACGGGGTCACTACATAATAAGCAAACATCACACCGATAAAAAACATTACAGATCCACCTATCACAAAAGGGAGGATCATCTTTTTCTCATTGTTATAAAGCCCAGGAGCGACAAAAAGCCAAATTTGATAAAGTATGAAAGGCAACGCTCCCAAAAGCGCTGCAAAGAATGACACTTTTAGCGCTACAAAAAATGCCCCACCGACTTGTTGTGTCGTTACCATCCCTTCTGCTGCTTTTTCAGAGAGTTTTGAAACGATCGCTAAGGCTTCATTGAGGGGTGCGGTGATCCATGCCAAAATTTGTTCATGAAAGAAAAAAGCGATCATAAAAGCAACAAATACAGAAAGGATCGAAAGGGCGAGTCTTTTTCTGAGTTCTACAAGATGAGGTCTAAGTTCGCTAAACATTATGCATCCCCTTTGGATTCTTTAGTTTTTTTCGGTTTCTTGAAGGTGACGGTATCATTCTTTTGTTCCACAGGCGTTGCTTTAACTTCCTCCTCATCAGTGGAACCATTTTTGGTTTTTTCTTC
>JBEAQM010000104.1:0-4487 GCA_041163845.1 Pseudomonadota bacterium
ACCATTGATAGTTCCCACATCCCCTTCTTGTCCACCACTTGTAGCATAAAATGGTGTCTTATCGAGCATCACCCAACCACTTTGATTTGCTTCTAACACTTCTATTTGTTTGAAGTTTTCATTTAAAAGTGCAACGATGGTTGCATCACATTGTATCGTTTCATAACCGATAAACTCATTTTTGCCGATCGTCTCTAAAATAGCTTTAAAATCCCCATCTTTAGCACTATCTCCGCTCCCTTTCCAAGAAGCTTTGGCTTTGGCTTTTTGTTCATTCATAAGCACTTCAAATCGTTCGATATCTACAGACATCCCTTTGTCTTTGAGCATATCTTCGGTTAAATCAAGTGGGAAACCTTTCTCATCATAAAGTTTAAATGCAACATCGCCACTAAAAAGATTTTGGGTATTTTCTAATTCAGCCTCAAAAAGCTCCATCCCAGAATCAATTGTTTTAAAGAATCTCTCCTCTTCAAGCGTGAATTGCTCTTTGACATACTCTTTTTTTTCTACTAAGTCTGCATAATGTTGCCCCATAATGTCACATAAACTATCATAAAGTTTCGCCATAAAAGGCTCTCTAAAACCTAACAGATACCCGTGTCTTACCGCACGTCTTACGATCCTTCTTTTGACATAAGGACGTCCTTCATTCCCAAACAAAATACCTTGAGAAAGCATAAAGGAACATGCCCTTAAGTGGTCCGCTATAACACGATAAGATCCAATATTTTGTTTTGTTTTTTTATGCGGTGCGAGTGATTCAAGCTTTTCAATAATTGGCATAAAATTAGATGAATCAAAGTTATTTAAAACCCCTTCTTTAATAGCGATTACCCTTTCAAGTCCCATACCTGTATCAATTGAAGGTTTTGGTAATGGCTTTAATTCACCAGCAGCTGTTCTTTCATACTGCATAAAGACGAGATTCCAAATCTCTAAAAATCTGTCACCATCCCCACCCATTTTATCTTCTGCGCTATTGAAGTGCTCTGCCCCTTGATCATAAAAAATTTCACTACACGGTCCACATGCACCGGTATCTCCCATAGACCAAAAATTATCCTTATCCCCAAATCTCATAATACGGCTTGGATCAATATGTTGTGACCAGATTTCAAATGCTTCATCATCATTTTCATGTACAGTCACCCAAAGTTTATCGATAGGAAGCGCAAGATTTTTCGTCACAAATTCCCAAGCATACGCAATCGCCTCTACTTTAAAATAATCACCAAAGCTAAAGTTACCCAACATTTCAAAAAGGGTATGGTGTCTGGCTGTATACCCTACATTCTCTAAATCATTATGTTTTCCACCCGCCCTTACACAAAGTTGACAACTTGTAGCACGAGGGTTCTGTGGAATGGGACACTCCCTGTAAAGATATCTTTAAACTGTACCATCCCTGCATTGGTAAACATAAGGGTTGGATCATCTGGCACAAGTGGCATACTGCTTACCACATCATGTCCTTTTGACGCAAAAAAATCTAAAAATTCTTGTCTAATATCCATAAAAATGAGTCCTATATAAGTGTTATCTATTAAATTGAAGTATTTTATCTAAAATGTGGTTATTTGAAGGTAAAGCCCAAAATAAAGGCTAGAAGGACTTTAATAGTGCCGCAATTTTTTGGCTTCCATCTTTTTCTACCATCTCCATGAGCCATCTACTTTTTGCCTCAAGATCTTCCTCTAAGAGAGCCAATACTTTGCTTGGGATAATCTCATCTTCACGCATGATCCAAGCAAGGTTTTTTTCGACCAAAAACTTCGCATTATAATACTGATGATCCCCTGCGGCATAAGGATATGGGATAAAAAGTGTAGGAACTGCACAAGCACAAAGTTCCCACAACGTAGAAGCGCCTGAACGCGCGATAGCAAAATCAGCTTGCTCCATATACCATGCTAATTGATCTGTAAACCCAAACACTTCAGCCTCTATTCCCAGATTTTCATACCCTTTTTTCACTGCATCAATGTTTTTTTCGCCCGCTTGATGAATGATCTTAATCCCTCTTTTTTGAAGCTCTGTGGCAATTTGAAGTGCTAGTGTATTGATAGCCCTAGCCCCTTGTGATCCTCCTAAAAAAATGATCGTTTCAACCCGTTTTCTCAAATGAGCATTATCAAAAAACTGTTGTTTAATAGGATAAGCTTTGATGGGACTCTCTTCTAAATAAGATGATATAAACGCTTTTGCATACGGCTTAAGAAGTCGATTGAGCGATCCTAATGCAGCATTTTGTTCATGGATCACTAAAGGAATTCTTAATATTTTTGCTGCGATAGCGGTCGCAGCTGCAGAGAATCCTCCGACAGAAAAAACCACGGTTGCATCATGTTTTCGAAGATAATAAAGTGCTTTACACGTCGCTATAATAAGCATCCCTAAAGAGATCATTTTACCGAAAATACCTTGATTGACTACACCGCGTGTTTTTAAAAAATAGTGCGCGCTAAAATCTTCATCCTCACCAAACCACTGTTTATCTTGCCCCTTAGTAGAACCAATATAAACGAGTTGTTCATCCTTGAGATACTCTTTCACTGCCTTAATAATGGCAAGATGTCCACCGGTACCCCCGCCTGTCATTACAATACTCATACGATATGTCCTTCACTATCTCTAGGGACTTTTTTCGATATCATCAATACCATCCCAATCGCGATACAAGAGGCGATAATGTGGGAGCCTCCATAACTCAAAAATGGAACGGCGATCCCCTTAATCGGCGTGATACCTGAAATGCCATACGAATTTAAGATAAACGCTAATGCAATCAATAGTCCTACCCCTATAGAAAAAAGATAATAGATCGGTTTTTTCACACGCGATGCGATCTTAAAGATACGAAATACGATAAACAAAATCATCAATGTGACCAATAAAATACCCACAAACCCAAACTCTTCAGTGATCCCTGCCAAGATAAAATCAGTATGCACCTCGCTCAAATATCCTAGCTTAAACTGACCATTTCCAAGCCCTTCACCTACCATACCACCATTATGAATCGCATTGAGGGAATTGGAAATTTGATAGGGTTCTTTGACCGCTGCGATACGGAGTCGCTCTACCTCAAAAGGGAGCATTGGGAGAATACTATCTTGCACAGTCCCCCACCAACTCTTAATCCTCGCCATACGATGGGGCGCAAAAAATATCAACCCTCCAAAAGCGACCAATCCCACCATCATCAAGGAACCAAAGAATTTCCATGAACTTCCAATAAATAAAAACAAGATCAAAAGTGTCACTCCTAACACAACGACTTGTCCCAAATCTTTTTGAAAAACAGCTATCAATACCACTGCAATACTAAACAAAACCAAATAAGGGAAAAATGCCCCGACCTCATCCCAAAACTGCATATTTTGTTTATCAAGTAATTTACGTGAAAAACTCCATGCCAAAAAGAAAACAAACCCTACCTTAAAATACTCTACCGGGGCAACCGCCATAGGACCAAGACGTATCCATCTTTTTGCGCCACCGACAGCATGAACAAGCGACGCAGGGAGAAATTGCATCAGTATCATCACGATAAAAAAAGTAAAAAACAACACCAATCCAACCCTAGCAAACCATATATCCGGCTCCAATCGGCTCAACGCTATCATCATACCAAACCCTATAAAAATGGCTATTCCCTGTCTGATAAAGAAGTGTAAATCGGCATAATTTAACCGTTCTACTTCATACACAGAAAGAGAATAACTCATGATCAGTGAGAAGGTTAAAAGTATAATTACAGCTGCTAAAAGGGGTCGGTCTATCATAAATCTCTTTCTCTTTTATATTCAAAGGTATTTTATCAAAATTAACAGATAACTTTGATAAAATAGCACGCTATTAAGAGGAAAAGATGCAGAAAACAAATCACAATCAAGCGATCAACAACCGAACCACTAAAATTTCACTTCTTTTCCTCCTCTTGATACTGTTATTAAGTGGTTTTCTCTTCTCTGTCTTTAAAACGATTACTTCAACAAGACAAATCCCTAGCCATCACGCGATCAAACATGACCGTTCTTTACGTGGCTCTATCATCTCAGCTGATGGGTATACCCTTAGCAGTTCTGAAAAAACCTACGAAGCGTCTGTAAGAGGAGAGAGCATCGATCCAGATAAACGCGCACTTTTTGTCAAACTTTTCAGTATTTATAGTGGAATAGCTGAAAATACAATAAATCAAATACTCAAAGAGCGACATTATAAAGGGCATATTATCCTTTCTAAAACACTCGATACTCGCGATGCGATGCAACTTAAATCGCTTGCGTACAAACTTAAAAAACTCGATGTATTTCGCTCGATTAAAAATAAAAATGGCATCGAAGTCCTTTATAGTTTAGATATTACCGAAAATGGTGAACATCGACGTTTTCCTCTTGTGGATGTTTTAACCCCTATTTTAGGTTATACAAGAGACAAAATGGAGGATGGATACAACCGACCCATTGGACAAAAAGGGCTTG
>JBEAQM010000105.1:0-4065 GCA_041163845.1 Pseudomonadota bacterium
CTGTTACCGCTACTGATTTTACATGTTGTAAAGCATCTCGCACTAAATCATACGGGAATGGTCTGAAGTTTCTGATCGCAACAACACCTGCTTTGATCCCTTCTGCTCTTAACTCTTTTGCTGCTACTCTTGCAGTTTCAACTGTCGTACCGAGTCCAACAAGCGCTACTTCCGCATCTTCCATATCGTACGATTCTACTCTTTTATATGCTCTTCCTGATACTTTTTCAAATTCTGCAAAGACATCATCGATCACTTTGCGAGAATCCATCAATGCTTTGTGTTGCTTCGCTTTATGTTCAAAGTGCCAATCTTCTTCTGTTTGTGCACCATATGTGACTGGTCTTGAGAAGTCAAGCATATCATCTACTGGTACAATCTGACCTACAAATTTTTTCGCCACTTCATCCGTCAACGGATAGACGTTTTGCGCCGTGTGTGAAGTGATGAATCCATCTTGGTGTACCATTACGGGAAGTCTTACCGAATGATTTTCACCGATTTTGAAAGCACAAAGTGCAAGGTCATATGCTTCTTGTGCGTTAAATGCACCCATTTGTATCCATCCTGAATCACGCCCAAGATACATATCTGAGTGGTCTCCACGTACGTTCAGCGGAGAAGCCAAGGCACGGTTTACGACATTAAGTACGATAGGAAGTCTCATACCAGACGCTTGGTAAAGTACCTCCACCATCAAAGCAAAACCTTGTGATGAAGTCGCTGTTGCGACACGTCCACCTGAAGCAGAAGCGCCCACACATGCTGACATTGCTGCATGTTCAGATTCAACCATAACGAATTCACCATCGATATAACCGTTTGCTACATAACTACCATAATTTTCCACAATTGGTGTAGAGGGCGTAATAGGATAAGCAGCCATTACATCAACTTCGGCTTGTCTCATTGCTTGAGACGCAGCATAGTTACCATCCCAAACTTCTCTTTCATTTAAATCAAATTTTTCTGCCATAATAATCCCTTAATCTTCTTTTTTCTTTTTTTCTGGCCACTGAGACAATGCATCACCAAGATCTGTATGCTCTGTAAACATTAAGAGTGATTTTGGATTCGTAGGGCAAACCTCTACACAAACTTCACACCCTTTACAGTGATCATAGTCAATCCCTAACATTTGCTTATCTCTCGAAAGGATAGATGAATCTGGACACCATACCCAACAGTTTTGACAATCGATACAAATATCTCGATTAAACACTGGCTTAATTACTCTCCATGATGCAACTGTTGCTGTATAAGAATTATGCATAGAATAATTTCTATCTTCTGCTTTTAACTGTGCAATATCTGCAGCATCCCCTTCAAATGAAGGAAGAATTGAACCTTGAGTTACCTCATCCCAACCAAGCAAACCTGTCCCCGGCTCTAAATGTTTAAGCCCTCTCTTGTCGCTTGCTTTTAATTTTAAATCTTGCATACTTTATTTCCTTATTTTACTTAACTTCGTTATATGCTCTGGTAATCGCTTCCATATTCGCATCAATAATTTTTTGAGGAAACTTTTGTAGCACGCGTTGCATATTTTCTAAAAAATAATCCAATTCAAACATACCAGAAACTTTACAAAATGCACCTAACATTGGTGAGTTTGGCATAGATCTTTTGATTGTATCTAAAGAAATCTGAATACAATCTACTACATATACTCTCTCTGTTTTGTCTTGTAATGCAGGAATTTGAGCAATTAATTCATCTTTACTCAAATGTGTGGTAATAATATATTTTGTTGACTCTTTATCATTCATTGTAATATCATCTGTCATTGCTAATGCAGGGTCGATGACCAAAACAAAGTCTGGATACATAAATTTAGCATGGTTAAAAATTTGCTCATCTGCAATTCTATTGTATGCTCTTAGTGCTGCCCCTCTCTTTGCAGAACCATAAAGCGCAAAAGCTTGTACCTCTTTTCCTGTTGTTGCAACAACATCTCCAAGACCTTTTGCACCAGATACGGCACCTTGACCTGCACGGCTATGCCATCTAATCTCTGTCATAATCTCTCCTAATCTCATTTAAAAATATATATACATAGTTGTATTTATTTACTTAATTGTAATCTTGACACTCTTAAATTGTGCTTGAAATAACCCTTTTTTACTGTTGAATGGTCATAAAGCGATAAATTTCACAGCATCTAATGCTGTTTCTAGCACATTGTCAGTATACTCCAATAACAGTGTTTTTGGTGCATAACCGCAACTCACTGCTACACTTTCAACTCCAGCGGCCTGTGCTGCTAAAATATCCATGGGAGTATCACCTATCATCCAACACTTTTTTTTATCATGCTGTAACTTAAATAATGCTTTTAAAATAGGCTCTGGATGTGGTTTTGGATGCTCTACATTTTCCCTACCGATCAAAACATCAAAATATTCCATAAGCCCTAAATGCTCTAAAAGTTCGATCGAGTATTGTGCTGTCTTAGTGGTCACCACACCCAAAGTAGCATATTGGCTTCCAAGCATTACTGCTTCTTTTGCATTTGGAAGCAAAAATGTTTTTGCACGAGCAATTTCTTTGTAATGCATTTTATAAGCATCGATATGGCGACCTATCAATGTATCTTTTACCCCCAGACTTTTAAACATCACATCCAAAGGATGCCCTATATGCGTTTTAATCGCATCATCTTCTGGTACAACGGTACCAAACGTTTGAAATGCCGTATGAAAACTTTCTAAAATCGCTTCCGTAGAGTCTATTAGTGTACCATCTAAATCAAAGAGTATTACCATAAGCGTATTACCTTATTTATCATTGGATGGATCTGGATTAAACTTCATAATAGTGACAATAGGAATCACAAATCCCATCACGATCACAACCCAAAGGAGCAAACCAAGGTCCTCATAATTAGCAGGAACAAGAACCGTGCTTCCTTCATGTATTTCACGTGTCACAACAAAAATTTTATTAAGATATTTACTCAACAACCCTCCAGCACTTAATGCAATATTCATTAAACTTGCCATCAATGCAAACCAGGTCCCTTTATTTCCCTCAGGTGCGTATATCGCGACCAAAGTCAGCATCAAAACTTGTGCAATATAATCAAAAGGCGAAGCGACTGCTGTATCAACCATAGCAACTGTGCGTGCATCCACACCTAACATGGTATGAATATCATAATACATAGCCAATATCGGTAACGATAAAACCGAGCCAATCACTGTCATCCAAATCAATACTTTCCCAATCGCTTGATTGACAATATATTGAGAGCTTATCCACATACCAACCAGTGCCAAAGTAGCACCAATTTGCCCTAACGTACCAAAAAATGCTTTGTCAAATCCTAAAACATCGATTTCCCACCATGTCAAAGCGGGTCCAACGCTTGGCATTGCCCTGTAAATAAATATCACAAATAAGGCCATTTGTATATGTTTAATGGTTTGAGGGGGAAGCACATCTATCACCAAAGTACGAAGCATGTACAAAACGACACTCAAGGAAATAACAAACACGATCTCTTGAGAATATGGGACTTCATGGTAACCTATGACTATCACAAAAATAGCGAAAAGAAATCCACCAAAAAAAATATCTTTTTTCAATGGGGAACTCTTTACGGGATTAAGTTTTACAAAAATAACGCCAAAAATCGAAAGTAAAGGGATAAACAAAGAGAGCTTAAACATCGTCTCATAGCTATATACCTCAGCCAGCCACCCTTTCATTCCAGCTACGATAAAGATTGCCAGTCCCAGTGAAATTCTTGAAAGAACCTGTATCATTGCTAATTCTTTTCGTATCTCTTCTTTGGTTTGTGTTTTATCGACCACTTCTGTACTCATCGTATCTGCAACCACATCCTGAAGCACAAATCCAACAACAGAGATGACAGATGCGAAGATATACACTTTTTCTTTCGGATAAGATCCAAGCCATAAAGCATCAGAAACCAATCCGATCATCAATATAATCCCAGCTGTCATCAAAAATGCGCCGATAAAAACATAGATTTTTCTGTTGGAGCCAAACAACGTAAAAGAATCGACAATTTGCCCAAAGATCATTTTGATCGTCCAAGGA
>JBEAQM010000106.1:0-12033 GCA_041163845.1 Pseudomonadota bacterium
CTACATGATTTCTAACATATTTTGTATTCATGCCAGCGAACGAATTAAAAGTTGCAAAGGTTGTATCACCCATATAATCAAACATATGTGTAGGATTATCATAGTTAGGGGTAAAGGTAACCATATCATATAAGTTTGTCTCTTTTCCAAGAGCTGCTTGAGTTTGTGCAATCATGCCACCAAGCACTTGTGCACCAGTGTAATTACCGGAAGGATCAAGACCAGTAGGCACCGAACCAGCAGGCAAAGAAGTAAAATCTTTTACGCGCATATTTACAATTTGATTAAGCGATGTTGCAGGGGCAAAAGCACCATTTGCAGCTGCCCCCACAAATCCATTTGCGATTGCACCCATTTGTGGTCCAATATTCAAAAACCCATTATAGTCTCCTAGCATCGTATCCATACCTTTTGGTACGAATGGCTGCCCCATATCTCCTGTGGTTGGGCTGTAGAGTCCTGGGATTTGGTTGGTCACGTTTACTTGTGGTACATACACCACTTCGATCGAATCAGTGTCGTTGACTTGGTGTGCGGCTTTCACCATCCAAAGTGGAATACGGCTATCTTCCATCGCATCTTGTCCCCAATGACGGAAGTCTGTTGGATTGATGATATCGAGGAATTTCACACCATCTGCTTTACCCCATACCACTTGCTGCTTACCTAGACGGAAGTCCCATCCATACGCCGATGTATCGACATAAAGCTCTCTGAGGTAGTCATACTGGCTGTTGATCCTGTGACCATCATACCCATCGACACCCTCTGTGTCTCTAATGAGCTGAAACTCAGAGTGGAATGTCGCATTCTCTCCCAGTCCGCCATTGACGAAGAACTTCGCAGTCGCTTCTTTTTTGTAAAAATCTCCTACCCCATGCTCTGCTGCTGGGTTGTTCGACTCACCTTTGCTTGTATAAACACCTGTTTCAGCTTTCAAAAATCCCGTTACTTCGATGTCAGATTCTGCCACCGAAGGGAGAGAAAGTGCTGTGATAAGGGCGCATGAAAGCGCTATTTGTGTACGTTTCATCTTCTACCCCTTATCTTTTGATGTTGCTAAGTGTTTGTTGTGTCCACAAGTTCTCAGTGCTGTAGTTTTTACCATCTACTTTGAAGCTTGCTTCATTCTTTTTGGTTACTTTAAGTGGGATATACGCCAATGACTCATGACCATTTCTCAAGTCATGCCCATACCATGCATACCATTTCAATGCTCTTGGATCTTTTTCAGATGTATCTGCTTTCCAGTTTTTGTCGATAATCTTGATGAGTTTCCCACCTTTGTAATACTCTACATGGTAATCCCCATATGTTTTCGTGTCGACATATGAGATACGGTAGTCATACCACCATCCAGAGAATTTGGTTTCACTCTTGACCTTATACACTTCACGCCCTTTAAATTCACCTGTTCCAGCCGGAAGACCTTTCGTTAAGGCGGTTTGTTCACCTGCAGGGATCACCAATGACTGTACATCCATCCCAAACGTTTGTGTACCCATCAATGTGTGTTTTTCGTGCATCGGCTTACGAAGCGTCACATCACCGAACGTAAAGTCTGTTCCACCCCACGCTTCATCGTGTGCTGGCTGCGCAAATCTTCTGATTTTTCTAAGCGCTGGCAACCAAAGCAGATACTCTTGACTCTTCGCGTCATCTTTGTAGTCAGTGATCAACATACCCGTACCTCTGAGTTTACCTGCACGGAAAACCGCTAAGTCTCTTGATCTGATATTTGCATCATTTGCATAATCGTTGTTAAGATATCTTTCTACCGTTTCAGTCAAAGGCTTCTCCCCTTGTGACTTTTTAACGATCACGGTGATATCACGCCCGACCTTCTGGATAGAATAATTCTTAAATCCAAAGAAATGGTTTACAAAGTAAACGTTTTCCATGATTTTATTAGGATCGGTCAATTTTCCACTTGGGTAAGCCAGGTCCGTACCTACGCCAGCCATCGCCCCTACACTCAATAAAGCAGCTGCCGCCGCCACACCTTTTATTTTTGAAATCATTTTAGTCATGCAATACTCCTTAATTTATTGGCATAAATAATACTCATAGTTTAAAAGACTACTCGTAAGATATATTATCTTCCTTTCCTGTCGGAAAACATTACAATTATGACATTAAATAGTTTATTTTAACTAATAGTTGTGATTATTCGTAACAAATAATTTATCTTTTGATTTTTTCAAGTGTGGAGAGACTCCAAAAAGAGGGTGAAGATGTTTGGTTTGCCTTGATACGTGCGGGAGGGATGTAATTGGCGATTTCGTTTCCAGTGATCAGATCTTTACTGTACCAATAATACCAAATCTTAAACGTCGGATCCGAAATCCCATCCAGTGATATCCAATGCCTATAGACACGCTTGATCACCACACCACCTTTATAATACTCGGTCATATAGTCAGTGAAATACTCACTGTCGATATAAGAGATACGGTACTCATACCAATGGTGCGGTTTCTTATAGGTACTTTTAATGACCGATATTGTTCGGTTTTTGACAAAGGTTTCTCTAGAGGGTAGCTGATCACCATCAGCGCCAAACTCCCCTTTCTTATATGGGATCGTTAAAAGTTTCAGATCCATTATTTTTGTCTCTAATAGGGTATAGGTTTCATCCTCAAAACGTCTCAATTTGGCATCTTCTAAAAAAGAGATATCGGTCAAGGAAAGCCCAGTAGCATCACTTGGCTCGGCGATCCGTCTTACTTTTCGCAATGCGGGGATCCACATCATATACTCATGCGATCTTTGAGGATCAAGATAAGAGGTCATCAACACACCTAGTCCACTGAGCTTACCTGAGCGGATGATAATCAAGTCTTTGGACTCTACAATACCGTCATGATAATCATTGGATAAAAAACGCTCAAGCCTCGTCACTGTTGGCTTCATCCCAACCCCACGTTTGATCGCAAGTATCGTACTTCGCCCTTTTTTGGGGATCATGATGTTTTTAAAATAGCGTGAATGGTTGACTTCGTAGCTTTTACGTGCAATTTCATCGGCAGAACTGGCTAAAAGATCGACTGAAATAAAAAAAAAGAGTAGCAAAAAATGAAACCATTGAGGCATCTCATATCCTTTGGTGGATGTGGGTATTGATGCCTAATTGTACTTCATTTTTTTGGAGGAAGTCAAAAAATTATACCGATGGCTGAAGGCTTTTTCTATACTTTGCGCACTCTTGGGCTACTTTTTTGCAGCTTTCTACTGACCGGTGGACAAGAAGCGTCAAGCTGACAAGAAACACGACCCATCCCATCTCTGGGCTGATGCCTAGGATTCTTTGGCTGCCATCATCGCTCATACCGATCACAAAACCTGCTACGAGCATAAGAAGTAAAAATACCGTCACCATATGGCTGGCAAATGAGATATTTGGTTTACAATTTTTACGTTTATTATCATTCATAGATTATTCCAAATTATATTTTTTATAAGTATACCATATAACTTGGAAAAAAGGAAGGGGTGTAAGTGTGGGTTAATTTTTCCCACGTATTTGATAAGTGATATCCCCTGCCCCAAAAGCGGTAATCAACCCTTCGTTGTACTCTCGGATGACATGCCCATCTTTAAGCACCTTTACGATGCCATCTTCTTTTGTGACAGCATCTGCCATCAAGAGTTTGTATCGACTAAAAGCACCCTTTAAATCGATAGCTACCTCGATCTCACCTGCTGCCCAAATCGGCAAAATAACGAGCTCATCCACCCCTTCAAAACACTTGACAAATCCTGGTAAGTTATCCATCGTTCGGCTATATTTATGAGGTTGCCAAATCACATTTAACTTCGTAAATCCACGCAATGCTTTATAGGTTTGCAATGCTGTGATAGTGGCTTTGATCTCTGTAGGATGATGCCCATAATCATCGATAACGACACATTTTTCTCTATTTTGTACGATATCAAAACGCTTTTTAATCCCTTTGTAATGGCGTAGATTTTCTCTGATATCCTCTACTTTTTCACCCAATGCCATGGCCGCCAATATAGCCAAAGATGCATCCAAAGCTATATGTGCTCCCAACCCAAACACTTCAAACGCACCTAAATCCAAAAGCTCAAACTTCGTATGTGGTTCACCATCTACCAAAACAAATTCAATATTTTTGATATCTTTAGAAGGATAAAGCTTTACGCTCTCAAGCGCCAAAGAAGACAAAAACTCATCTTCGGCATTGATCACACGGATTTGCGCCAGCGTAAGAAAATTTTGATAGGCATTATAAAAACGGGTTTCATCATATCCATAATACTCCATGTGTTCTGGTTCAACATTGGTGACGATGGCTAAATAGGGGTTGGAATTAAGAAAACTCTCATCACTTTCATCCGCTTCGAACACTACTTTGTTATTGGGATAGTTTCGTACATTGGAGCCAAACTCTTTACTGATAGCTCCGATCAATGCGTTAGATGCAGGGACGACAGAGGCTAACATCGCCGAAGTGGTGCTTTTACCATGTGCGCCACCCACTGCATAGACTTCTTTCTCTCCTAAAATACTTTTGAGAGACTCTTTGCGTGAAAGGAGCTCAATGCCTAACTCTTTTGCCCTCTGGTACTCTGGATTGGTCGGACGCACTGCGGCAGAGTAGATCACCCTCTCTACCCCTTCGACTGCATCAGCATGGTGTGGGATGGTGATTTTCGCACCAAAATTGGTCGCCAAATCATTGGTAATTTCTGTTTGTTTGATATCAGAGCCTGAAATTTTATGACCATCATTAAAAAGAAACTTCGCCAAAGCAGAAAGTCCTATACCACCAATCCCAATAAAATGGATTTTTTTCATTTATGCATCCTTTGATTCTTCTAGCACACGCAACGCTTCTTTTGCCTCTTTGACTTGTTTGGCGAACATATTGAGCAAAATATCGGTCGGCTGGGTAAAGTTTCGGATAAAAAAAGCCAATGGATCATGCACATCTACCCCTTCAACATCTACCAAATTATCGATAAACCCTTCGAAGCTATGTCCCGCCATAACCGCTGCTGCATGGACCATCATCGAATCTTTAAGCCCCTCATCTTCAAAGGTGTAGTGCAAGACAAGGAAAATCTCTTTAGCTCCCTTTTTATCCTCTTCGCTATAGCGCTGCATGCCGTGTTCGTAGATTGCTCTGGCTGTTGCTAAATCTTCTGGATCATTCAGATCAAAGTTTTGGGAAATGGTAAGTTTTTCTGCGAGTCTATCAAACGCGGTATTGACAATAAAAGTGAAAATTTCATTGATCTCCTCTTCAGGGGCTTCGATGACCAATTGCGCATCCAAAAGCTGATATCCCTTAGCAATACTCTCTTCTTCTTTGCACTCTTTTTCCAAACGTTGGATATTTTCCAGAAACTGCGGATCTTTTTTGAGCTCTTCTACGTGAATTTCAGGTATTTCCATTACAGACTCTCCAATGCTAATTTAATACGATGTAATGCCTCTGCTGTTTGGGCTGCTTCATATACCAGCGCGAGCCTCACATACCCTTCTCCTTGCCCCTCACGTCCCAAAAATGATCCAGGCAACACCTTAAGGTTATACTGTTCAAAAAGCATTTTGGTAAACGCCAGCTCATCGCTTACTTTAAGCCAAATATAAAAGGTCGCTTCTGGAGCATCTAGCCCCAAAATCTCTTTAGCAAGTTGAAAATTTTTACGGTATTTATCCCTAAAAAGTGCCACATGGCTTTGATCTGCCCATGCGACTGCTGCTGCATGCTGCAGTGGTAGTGGTGAAGCACACCCTACGTAGGTCCTATAGACCATATAGGCTTTTAAAATAGCTTCATCTCCAGCGATAAATCCAGAGCGCAGTCCAGGGGCTGAAGAACGCTTAGAAATGGAGTTAAGGACCAAGACATTTTTAAATGTTTCATTGCCCATTTCGATACTGGCGTTAAGAAGTGAAGGGAGAGGCTCATTCAAATAAAGATCGACATAGCACTCATCATTGAGCAATACGAAATCGTACTTTAACGCTAACGCTATCCACTTTTTCATCATCTCTATGGACATCACAGAAGCCGTAGGATTGTTGGGTGAATTCAAGATCACAAGATGGGCTCTCTCTAATGCTTTTTCATCGATTAATGGTTGAAAATCGTTTGCCTCATCGAGGTTGAGATAGATCACTTCTGCACGAGAGGCTTTGGCTGCCCCTTCATAAATCTGATAAAAAGGGTTGGGAAATACCATCACAGGGTCTTGCACATCGTGCAATAAAAACTGAGGGAAATTAAAAAGTACTTCTCTCGTCCCAAAAGTAGGGATAATCTGAGCATTTGTAAGGGTAATCCCAAAACGCTCTTGAGTATACTTGAGCATCCCGTCTCTTAGCGCATCTTCGCCCGCTGTTTTAGGATATTTGTTTAGTAGCTCAGAAGAGGCATGAAGGGATTCACGTATAAAAAGTGGGGTATCAAATTGGGGTTCTCCAATGGTGAGGCTCAAAGGAGCATAAGCGCTATTGGGTGTGATCTTTTCTAAAAGTGTATTGAGTTTTTCAAAAGGGTAGGCTTCGAAGTTCATTCTATCTCTATATTTTTAAAAAGATTATAGCCTACTACAACTTTAGCAAGAAAGCACTAGCCTCTATATTGGTACGCACTTTTTGCAATATTGCACGTGCTTCACTTTGGTTTTGGTACCCTCCAATAAGCACTTTGTAATTTTGTCTATGGAGTATTTTATAGGTGAGTCCTAAACGACGTATTTTGGCAAGATAGGCATCGTTTGGCATACGGTTAAAGACACCCGCTTGCACATAATACGCTGGGGTCATTTTTTGTTTTACTGTTTGAGGGGTCACTTTCTTAAATGGTACTTTGATAATGGTTTTTGTTTTAGGGGCACTTTGTGACGTGATGACACCCTCTTGCATACTGCTACTTTGTCTTAACCATTGTAAAATTTGATCCTCTAATCTAGCACCATAGCTACTAGCAAGTCTATTTTCAATCATGATAACGACCGTATAGATTTTACCTGCTTTATTTTCTACATAACCGGTGATGTTTTTAACATTTTTAATCGTACCTGTTTTCATCCAGGCATGTCCACTTACAGCTTGATAACGATAACGTCTTTTGATCGTACCATCTACCCCTGCAATCGCAAGCGTCTGCATCCAACGCTTTCCATAACGATCATACGCATTGTCCAAAATACCTGCCAATGGCTTTGCTTTGAGCTTTGCGATACGTGAAAGACCACAACCATTGTCGATCATTAACTTGCTCTTGTCCCATGCACCATGTGCTTGGAGGATCGTCGCAACGGCATTTCTTCCTTTTTGCAATGTAGCTGGCGCTCCATATTTTTGTCCCCCCAAATGAAGCATTAAATGTCTTGCGTAGAGATTATTACTCTCTTTTGCTGTTACAGAAACGATCTCTTCTAGAGTTTTTGAGTAATGGGTAAACAAAATCTTTGCATTTTTTGGTGTGCTGGTTATCTTCAATTTCCCTTTTACAGAAATCCCTGATATTTTTAGCCTCTCTTTTAATGCATAATAAAAAGATTTATATGGCTTTGTAATCACTGTACAAATATTGCGTTCACCACATCGATTTGAGATTTGTCCTTGTAACAGCATTGTTGGGGTAGAAGTTTTGGTATCGATACGCACTTGAGGCCAATTATACCTCCCTGTACAAGGCTTGTTAACCATTTGTAATCGATCAATGACCTTATAACTTTCATCGGCTTGCTTTTTGATCACCGTACGCTTTCGCGGAATGACACACACGGTGACCAAACGCTCATTAAACATCATTGCATCTGGCAATGCATTGTAGGCGCTGTAAGGGTTTTCATCAAATTGTGCACTGTCTTTGTTGCCTACATTAAAATAGGTTCTATCGATCACAATATTGCCCGAAATCTCTTTGAGTCCAGTGCTTTGAATCTGTGCAACGATCTCATCTAGGTCCTTATCATCAAGGGTAGGATCTCCAAACCCTTTGACCACAAGATCCCCATCAAGACGACCATTGCTGTACAACGTACCAGTAGTATAAAACGATGTCGGCCAGCGATAATCAAAACCAAATTCTAATAATGCTGAATAGGTAGATAATACTTTAATAATAGATGCGGGAGTCCGCGATTGAGAAGGATTGAGTGAAGCGATCACTTTCCCTTGGGCACCAGCTTCTTTAATATAAATACTAATATCTTGCTTCGGGATACGAGACTTACGAATCCCTTCAAGAATCATCTCTGGCAATGCATACAACTGCTGCAGCATTAAAATCATAACCAAAAGTGCTACTCTCAAACACCAAACCTCATCATGTTAAAAATCGTTATACTATCAATTAAAAATCTGTTTTCTCTTTCGCACTCTCTATCATAGAGATGACGATCGTATAGATATTAGCGATTACTGCCCCGATTACTAGCCCATTGGCCAATACAGGACTCTCATAAAATTGAAACGCAAAAAAAGCTGGAATTAAATGCAAATCGGCCACCAAAGATCCCGCCAACAACTCTGCTGATAAGATATTGCGCACCCCAATTTTCATGAGTGTAGAGATCACATTGACAGAGCCTGCGATAAAAAGTGCTACCCCTGAATCTTCATAAATAAATGCCGCCGATGTCGTAAGTGACATCAATGTGAAAAATATATAAAAAACCTTGCCCCAATTCATTCTATCTCCTCCAATATACTAAATCGTACCATTCTCATACATAGCACGCATCTTCTCTTTCTCTTTTTCACGCTTTAATTTCTCTGCTTCTTTTTCTCTATATCCAATCACAGAGAAGCCAAGCCACATCAAAATAGGTGAAGCGACGAAAATCGAAGAGTATGTCCCTACGATAATCCCTACCAACAACGTAAAGCTAAATCCATAAATGATCTCTCCACCAAAAAGGAACAAAGTCAATACCACAAAAAAAGTCGTCAAAGAGGTGAGTGTTGTACGTGAAAGTGTACGTGATACCGATTCGTCGATAATCGCTCCCATCTGAACATCTTTGCTCGAACGAATCCCTTCACGAATACGGTCAAATACAATGATCGTGTCGTTGAGCGAATATCCAAGTAACGTCAAAATAGCTGCCAAAACATCCAAGTTTACTTCGACCCTAAACAAAGCGATCATCCCCATTGAAATCGTGACATCATGGACCAATGCCATCACTGATGCAAGCGAAAAACGCCACTCAAATCGTAAAGCGACATACATAAGGATCCCCAAGATAGCTAATACCATCGCCATAAGACCTTGTTCACGAAGCTCAGACCCTACTTTTGCCCCTACCATATCGACACGGCGTATTTCAAAGGTACCTGTATCTTTGAGTAGGTTGCGCATCGTATCACCCATATCTACGCCCAATGCCTTTGAGCTTGTTTTCGTACGGATAACCACTTCATCTTCACTCCCAAAAAAAGTGACCGCAGCCCCTTCATAATCACTATGAGCGCTGATCACTTCTCTCACTTTCGCAATAGGTGCTTTCCCTTCATATTTCACCTGAATCAAAGTACCACCCGCAAAATCGATGCCGTAGTTAAACCCTTTGGTAAAAATCAAACCAATAGAAAGCAACACCATTACGATAGAAAGCGCGCCAAAACGCTTACTCTGCTGCATCAACGAAAGAGGCTTTTTATATTTGAAAACTTCCATTATTTTTTCCCCTCTGTTTTAATACCAAACCATAATGATAACTTCTGCTTACTAATCTTAGGCATCAACCACTGATACATACCATGCGTTCCTACAATCGCTGTCAACATTGATGCGATAATACCAATACTCATCGTCAAAGCAAATCCCTTGATCGCACCCGTTCCATATACATAAAGCAATGTCGCTGCGATCAATGTGGTCACGTTTGCATCCCAAATCGCTGTAAACGCATTATCATAGCCATCTTCGATCGACTTAGCGATTGATTTTCCTTCATGTAGCAACTCTCTAATGCGCTCATTAATAATCACGTTTGCGTCCACAGCCATCCCCACAGTCAAGACAATACCTGCCATACCAGGAAGTGTTAACGTCGCCCCAAAAAGAGACATAATCGCTAAAATCAAAAAGAGGTTTCCGATCAAAGCGACGTTCGCAATGACCCCTGCGATCCCATAATAAATGATCATGAAAAAGACAACCAAAACAAATCCGAGTACTAACGCAATTGAACTAGCCTTAATACTATCTGCACCCAAACTCGGTCCTACAGAACGTTTTTCCATCACATACACAGGCGCAAGCAATGCACCAGAACGCAATGCGATCGCAAGATCGTGAGCTTCTGCGAGTTCAAATCTTCCAGAGATTTGTACATGTCCACCACCGATACGCTCTTTGATATTTGGTGCAGAGTAAACCATATTATCCAAAACGATCGCCATACGTTTTCCTACACTCACACCAGTAAAATCAGCAAATATCTTTGCACCTTGTCCATTAAGCGCAAAATTAATCACTGGCTGGTTGTTTTGATCAAATCCTACTTTTGCATCGGTAAGCATAGAGCCATCAAGGATCGGAATTTCGCGTACGAGATATTTTTCACCTGTATTCACATCAGCAAGGATCACATCGCCAAAACTTTTGGCTTCTTGGGCACCCATCGTATGGACCCTTGTATTACGATCTTCATCCACCGCCATAAGCTGAAGATGTGCTGCACGTGCAATGAGCTCACGGATACGCTGTTCATCCTCTTGTGTTTTAATCCCTGGTACTTCTACAAGAATTTTCTCTTCTCCTTGTTTGGCTACCGTCGGTTCAGCAAGCCCAAATTCGTTCAATCTATTTCGGATCGTATCGACGGCTTGTTGAATCGCATTTTGCTTGGTGCGTAATACTTCCGCTTCGGTCATCTCAAGGATAAATTGTAACCCATGATTGGTCAATGTGGTCCCTTCTATCTCGCTTTTAAGGAGTTTTTGCACTTTTGCAACATCATCTTCATCCAAAAGTTCAAAAACAATTTTCCCTTCCTCATCGACACGAAGTCCATCAAAAATAATCTCTTTGTCATCAAACATATATTTAATCGATGCTGCGATCGATTTTACTTTAGATTCGATAGCGATGTCACTCTTTACACCAAGCAACATATGTAATCCCCCCTGAAGGTCAAGCCCCAAGGTGATCTTTTTACCGCTGTCACTTTGGATCAAAGAGGGGACAGAAAAAACCACCCCAAAAATAAGTGCAAAAAGAAAAAGGAGTACCCGAAAATTAAGCGTTTTCACTCAACTCTACCTTTTTGGCTACAAAAGCTCTGTCAAGTTTGACTATAGTGTCATCATTTAGTTTGATTTTGATAAAATTTTCTTCTGGTTTCACAACTACGGCTATCAAACCACCTGATGTAATGATCTCATCCCCTTTGGTGAGACTCTCAAGCATCGCTTTGTGTGCTTTTTGATGTTTTTGTTGTGGTCGAATGATCAAAAAGTAAAAAATTGCAAATAAAAGAATGAGAGGTAAAAATGAACCGATTACGCTGCCTTGTTCTGCGCCCATGGAAATCCTTTTGGTTAAAATAAGGCATCATTTTAACACTTTAGAACTAACAAAAGGCTTTGGTATTTCCCTTTTAAATTCGGCATTTATTTACTTGAATGATTGGGGATTTTCATCTGCAATACTGAATAGTATTTTAGGGATGATGGGTCTCTTCTTTCTGCTTAAATCCGATACAAAAATTTGGTTTTATGTTGGTGGTTTTGTAGCAATTTTTTGGTTTTGGTGGATCCCACTTAGCTTCAAATACTACCAGATGGCTTGGGCATATCCTTTGGGATTGGGTGTCATTAGTGCAACCTATGCCTTACTTTTTGGATCCATCGCATGGGGAAGCAAAAAAATACCCCAATGGCTCCATCTATCTAACCCTCTATTTTCTTTAACTTTAAAAGGGTTAGGTGTATGGATGGCAAGCTATATTCACCCTTTTGGATTTGATTGGTTTAAGCCAGAATTGATATTTGTAGAGAGTTATTTCGGTATAGAAAAATGGCAATTTTTGATCGTT
>JBEAQM010000107.1:0-3324 GCA_041163845.1 Pseudomonadota bacterium
GGTGTGACACTTTCTGCTTTTTTAGTCAAATTAGACCAAGAAGGGTATGAGATTGACGAAGAGGGGTTGAACGTTTTTTTAGGGTTTGTCCAAAGCAATGGATTGATCAAGAGCGGTTCTATAGCCGACACTAAAAGGCTTTATGGACAGAAAAAACAGATGAGACAACACCCACTTAAATGGTTGTTACATAACTATCTTTTTATCCGTATCCCTTTGGTAAAGCCAGATAAGTGGCTGAGTAAATATGTCTCAAAAGTAGATTTTTTTTACTCTCCTATGTGGCAAAGTATCGTCTTGTTATTGGGCTTTTTAGGTCTGATGATGGTGATGAGGGATTGGGAAAATTTTAAAAGTACGTTTGGCTACTTTTTTTCTGCCCAAGGGATGTTGTATTATATTATTTCACTCGCTTTGGTAAAAAGTGCCCATGAGTTAGGACATGCCTTTACAGCCAAACGGTATGGGGCAAAAGTCCCTTCGATGGGATTGGCATTTTTAGTCCTTTTCCCTGTGCTTTACACCGATACCACCAATGCGTATGCCTTTAAATCAAAATATCAACGTCTTCATGTTGCTATGGCAGGGATGAAAGTGGAGATTTATTTGGCGATGATCGCTACATTTTTGTGGTCATTTTTGCCCGATGGGATCTTGAAAAGTGTCGCTTTTACGATAGCAACTACGAGTTGGATCACCTCCTTACTTGTCAATATTTCCCCTTTTTTGCGATTTGATGGGTATTATGTCCTTTCAGACTGGACCGATACGAAGAACTTGCAGCCACGCTCATTTGCCATGGCACGATGGTTTATACGTCACTATATTTTAGGGGCTTTAGAGCAGCAGCCTGAGATGATGAGTGTGGGGAGAAAAAGATTTTTTATTGCTTATGCCATAGCGACATGGATCTACCGTTTTTTCCTTTTTGTAGGGATTGCATTTATGGTGTATCATTTTGCCTTTAAAGCGCTTGGCATTCTCCTTTTTTTGGTGGAGATTATTTGGTTTGTGTTGCTGCCTATCTATAAAGAGCTCAAAATTTGGGTCGAAAAACGCCATGAATTAAGCTGGAACCAGCGCAACAAAACCGCAGCGATTATCCTCGGGACCTTACTCTTTTTGATCGTGATCCCTTGGCGGAGCAGTGTCAAAATGCCAGCCATACTCAAAGCAGAAAAATTGACCCAAATTTATACCCCAAAAGATGCAAAAATAGTCCAAATCTTAGTCAAAACAGGGGCAAAAGTCGATGCAGGTGCGGTGTTGTTCAAAATGGCTTCCCCAACCCTGGATCAAAAGCTTTTGGTAGCCAAACATGAGTTAAAAGGGTTGCAACAATCTTATAATCAATACGCCACCAACACAAAAGTCTTAGACCAAAAAATGATCCTGCAACAAGCGCTTTTAAAAAAAGAGCAAGAGATCAACAGCCTTCTTTTGGCACAAGATGCATTGGTCCTTAAAGCACCATTTGAGGGTATTGTCCTCCTTAATGATACCTTTTTGCAGGGGCAATATGTGAATCATAAAGAGCCCATAGCAACCCTCTACGATCCAAAGAGTCTTCACGTGGTAGGGTATAGTAGTGATGTTGAGTATCCATTGTTGGCATCGGGTGCTTCGGGGGTGTTTATCGCGCATGCCCCTGGGATTTCTCCCTTGGGGGTAGTAGTGAAAAAACGTTCACCTTTTTCGCTCGTAGATGTAGAGTACGAAGAGCTCTCTTCGCTCTATGGTGGACAGATCGCTACACGACCGATGACAGAGAAAAACCACGGCAGGCTCATCACAGAAAAAGCCTACTTTAAAGTCGAAGCGTTGCCATTTGATACTACAAAAGAGTATTATCATCGTGTCGATGGAGAGCTGATCGTGGATGCGAAACCCTCAAGCATTTTACTCACATGGGTAAAAAAAATCGTCACTATTTTGCAAAAAGAGAGTGGTTTTTAGACTTTTTGTCTTTTTTGTGTCTTATCTTTGTCTATTTTTTGTCAGTTTTTTGCTATAATCGCGTAGTATTGGGGGCGATAAAACGTCATTTTTTCAAAATAATAGTATTTCAGACAATTTTACGACACCATTACGACACAAATTCGTTAAAGTAACAAAAAGGATAATGCGTTCATTTTTTAAACAGAATGAATGTCGTTCGTTTTCTAAGGAAGCATCAAGCATGTCGAAACAGCCACACAATCCAAACCGAAGAATCCTCTCCGCAGTGACAGCGAGCTTGTTGCTAGTAGGGTGTACGATATCCCCAGAGCCATTAGAGAAGATGGCAGTCGAGAAAGATGTCGATTCAAGTTTGCGTTACTTGCAGCGTATGGAGTCACCTGTCACCCAACCCATCACCCTTGCAGAAGCGATCGATAGAGCGATCGGACATAACCTCAAACGTAAAGTCGATGCCCTCACGATAGCCCTCTCGGAAAAACAACTCGATGCAAGCCAGCTAGACCTCCTGCCAGACTTGACCGCACGAGCAGGGTATGCCTATAGAGATAGCTATGCTGCATCAGGGAGTGTGAGTGTCGATCCTATCACTAAAGAGCCTACCTCAAGTGATGTCAATAGCTACTCCGTTTCCCAAGAGCCGCGTAACCATACAGGGAGTGTTGCGTTCTCGTGGAATATCCTAGACTTCGGACTCTCCTATATCCGAGCCAACCAACAAGCAGACCGTTACCTCATAAGCAAAGAGAAAGAGCGTAAGTCGATCCAACAGATCCAACAAGAAGTGAGAACAGCCTACTACCAAGTGGTGGCGGCAGATTCATTGCTGGAAAAAGTGAAACCGATCATGTCAGAAGCTGCAAAAGCGTATGCCGATTCAGAGAAAGTAGCCAAAGCGCAACTCGATTCACCTATGAACCACTACAACTACCAAAGAGAACTCCTCGAAGTAGAGAAAAACCTTCAAGTGATCGAGCGTAACCTCCTTCGATCACGTACCAACCTCGCAGAACTGATGGGACTCAAACCAGGTACGTCGTTTCGCTTGTCAGAAAAAATTATGCTCAACTATACCATCCCTCAAGTACAACTGCCGATGGATACCCTAGAGAAAGTAGCCTTGCTTAACCGCCCAGAACTTCAAGAAGCACGCTATAAAGAGCGTATCTCCAATAAAGAGGTCAAAGCCTCCTTGCTAAAGATGCTTCCAGGGATAGAACTCAATAGTGGCTACTCTTACGATAGCAACATGTACTTGCTAAGTAACCAATGGCAAAGCTTAGGGAGTAATGTGTCGTGGAACTTGTTAGACTTGTTTGGTGCTGGTGCCAAAAGAGAAGCAGCCAAAACAGAAGTGGAACTGGC
>JBEAQM010000108.1:0-3782 GCA_041163845.1 Pseudomonadota bacterium
GGTACTTTATCACCATGGGGTGGATCTCCAGCGTTTACACAAGGGATGGTAACAAGACATCAATTTATGCCAAATACAGATGCATGGAAAGTCTCTGGAACATATAACTTTACAGAGCTTAACTTGAATGCAACAGTATATTATGCATCATATGATATTGGAGCAGGAAATGCATTGCCAAGTGGAACGAGTTATATTACTAATGATACAACTACTGAGAGTGGTTTTGACTTGATTTATCAAGCAACAAAAGATCTTCAGTATAGATTCAGAGGAAATTTTCCTAATGATTTTAAAACATGTACAGACTGGAACGAATATAGATTTATCGTAAACTATAATTTCTAATCTAGTGAACGATAGTAATCAAAAATAAAAGGAGCGAAGATGACAGAAAAACAAGTACAACAGATTAAAAACAATCCGAAGTACCAAGAACTTGTCTCGAAAAGAGGTAAGTTCGCTTGGATGCTTACGGTAGTAATGCTGGTAGTGTATTATGCATTTATTTTATATATCGCATTCAGTCCTGCGACACTGGGTGCTAAGATAGGAACAGGTATGACCACAGTGGGTATCCCTGTAGGTATAGCGATTATCGTATTTTCATTTGCTATGACGGGACTTTATGTACGTAGAGCCAATGGTGAATTTGATGATCTACTTAAAGAAGTGAAAAAAGACATTCAAGCGGAGGTGAAATAATGTTAAGTAAAATTTTATCTTTTATGGTACTTGCTACAGCGGCAGTATTTGCCTCAGGAGCGATCGAAGGTGAAGTAGCTAAATCAGCAGTAAACATGCCAGCGATCACGATGTTTTTTATTTTCGTAGGGGCGACACTTTACATTACATACTGGGCAGCAAAAAGAACAAAGTCTGCAAAAGACTTCTATACAGCTGGTGGTGGTATCACAGGTGTACAAAACGGTACAGCGATCGCTGGAGACTATATGTCAGCGGCATCTTTCCTCGGTATTACTGGGATGGTTTACCTTAAAGGGTATGATGGGTTGATCTTCTCTATCGGATTCTTGGTAGGGTGGCCTATTATCCTTTTCATGATCTCTGAGCAGCTTAGAAACCTTGGTAAATATACATTTGCTGATGTTACAGCGTATAGATTGAAACAAAAACAAGTAAGAATCCTTGCTGCGCTTGGTTCTATCTCGGTTGTAATTCTCTATTTGATCGCTCAAATGGTAGGTGCTGGTAAATTGATCCAAGTTCTTTTCGGACTTGATTATCACTATGCAGTTATCCTTGTGGGTGCGTTGATGGTAGCTTATGTGGCGTTTGGTGGTATGTTGGCGACGACTTGGGTACAGATCATTAAAGCAGTATTGCTTCTTGCAGGTACGACGTTTATGTCTTTCATGGTAATGGCGCAATTTGGATTTAGCTTTGATGCGTTGTTTACAAAAGCGACAGAAATTCATACAGCAAAAGAAGCGATCATGGCACCAGGTGGACTTGTATCTGAGCCTATCTCTGCGATCTCTCTTGGGATTGCATTGATGTTTGGTACAGCGGGTCTTCCACATATTTTGATGAGATTCTTTACGGTAGCTGATGCAAAAGAGGCAAGAAAGTCTGTATTTGTAGCGACTGGATTGATCGGATATTTCTATATCTTGACTTTCATCATGGGATTTGGTGCGATCGTACTTGTCATGGGAGATTCTCAATATACAGTAGACGCAGCGGGTAACATGGCAGCGATTTACCTCTCTAAAGCAGTGGGTGGTAACTACTTCTTCGGATTTATCTCAGCGGTTGCGTTTGCTACGATCTTGGCGGTTGTTTCTGGTCTTACATTGGCTGGTGCTTCAGCGATCTCTCACGACCTTTATGCGAATGCATTTGGTGAAGGTAAAGTGGATGAGAACAAAGAGATGAGAATGTCAAAAATCGCTACATTTGGTATCGGTATTGCGGCGATTTTCTTCGGTATTGCATTTGAAAAACAAAACATCGCATTCGTTGTTGCGTTGGCGTTTACTATTGCGGCTTCAGCAAACTTCCCAGTGTTGTTTATGTCGATCTTCTGGAGAAAACTCACTACTAGAGGTGCGGTACTTGGTGGATATGTAGGGTTAATCTCTGCATTGGTACTTGTAATCCTTGGTCCTGCAGTTTATGTAGATATCCTTGGAAATGCTGCACCAGTAGTTCCATATAAATTCCCAGCGATTTTCTCTGTGCCATTGGCATTTCTCGCGATTTGGTTCTTCTCTGTCACAGATGGTAGCGAAGATGCGAAGAGATGTGAAGCGGAGTTTGATGCTCAAGATATTAGATGCCAAACTGGTATCGGATCTGATGGAGCAGTAGCTCACTAATATGTTTTATACACCAAGGGATCACCCCTTGGTGCTATGAGGAAGATGAATTGATAGCACTATTTGATGAATTAAAAGTCCATCCCCCTTTTACACTTTTAGACCCCCCTTCTTTTACCCTGATCGAAACAACAGCGCAGATTGCGTATTATCCAAAAGGTACTGTACTTATCCATAAAAATGAGATTCCCGAAAACTTTTTTATCATCATTAAAGGGGCACTAGATGTGCTAGATGAAAATGAAGAACCTATCGATGTTTATCATATGCATGATACTTTTGGTGGGGTTGAGTTGTTAGAGAAACAACCTTCCAAATATCGCTATGTCGTCTCTGAAGAATTGATCTGTTTTGAAGTGAGTGGTAAACATTTTTGTACATTGTGCGAAAATAATACATCATTTAAAAACTATTTTTTCTCTACCATTATCCAACGGATGGAGCTGCTCAAAGAGAAACAGGAGTATGCTTCATTGAGTGATTTGATGGTTTCGCGTATCGATGAGTCTATCTTGCATCATGCATCACTTGTCTCTGCCCAAACAAAAATAGTCGATGCGTTAAAACAGATGGATAAAGAGGGTGCTACTTGTATGCTAGTAGAAAATAGTGAGGGGTATGGTATCGTGACAGATGCTGATTTGAGGTATTATATCCTCCATAAAGAGGAAGAAAACCTTGAATTTATTCTACAGATTCAAACCTATCCTATTTTTACGATTAAGCAGGGTGAATTGCTGTTTAATATCTTGTTGTTGATGACGGAGCATTCGATTAAACATTTGCCAGTGTTAGACTCTTTGGGGAATCCTCAGGGGGTCTTAGAACTCATCGATGTGGTGAGTTTCTTCTCTAACCAATCACACCTTATTACCGTGCAAATGGAGAGAGCACAAAGCATTCAAAGTATCGTCGATGCAGCAAAACGGTTAGATGTGATGGTAGGGGCACTTCATGCCAAAGGGGTAAAAAGCAGATATATAGCAAAACTAGTCAGCGAGATCAATAAAAAGATGTATGTAAAACTCTTTGAAATGATCATCCCTCAATCGTGGCAAGAGAAGTGTGCTTTGGTGTTATTGGGGAGTGAAGGGCGTGCTTCCCAAATTCTTAGAACCGATCAAGACAATGCATTGGTATTTGAAAATGGGTTTATCCCCCAAGATGTTGCATCGGTCACCCAGCGTTTTATAGAAGTGTTGGATGAGATCGGTTTTCCTCGTTGTGAGGGGAATATCATGATGATCAATCCTAAATGGTGTAAAAGTGTCGATGGGTATAAAGAAGATATCTATCGATGGCTTGATGAACCAAGCTATGAAAACTTCATGGATATGGCGATCTTTTTTGATTCGGCTGCTATTGCAGGCAACAAAGCGCTTCACCGTGAGTTGATCGATTATCTTTTTGCAATGGTGGAACAGAACAAACAAATCTTGA
>JBEAQM010000109.1:0-3684 GCA_041163845.1 Pseudomonadota bacterium
ATAATAATAATAATAATAATAATAATAATAATAATAATAATAATAGCGTTTTAATTGATAATGCCAATCAGTTGGTCCAAAAATTGACGGTATTGTATATCGATGCGATGAAAAATATAAAAGAGAGACAGACAGAAATCACTGCGATTCAAGTGCCTAAAAACCAAACCAATTTTATCGAAATCACTTCCAATGCGATCAGTAATGATTTGGCAAAAAAAGAGATCTTAGGGGTGATCGACTATATCACCAAAAATCACACAGCGATTTTGGAAGAAGTGAAACAAAGAAGAGAACTTCAGATCAATAACATCGATCGTAAAATCCAAAACATCAAATCCAACGAAATCAAACTTTTAGAAGAGCGCATATCGCTTCAAACCCAAACCATCAAAGATCTCAATACACAATTGGCTGTGATCGATAAGAATATCAAACAAATAGAACAAACCAACCCTACCCTATCGGCTTTAAAACTGATGGAAAAGAGGGATTTGTCTAATTTTATCTTGAAGGTGAGCGAAGATTTGATGGAGACCAAAAGCAAAAAAGACAGTTTGGAAACCAGTACATTGAGCGAACTTGAAGAAGAAAAAAACCTCATCCGCTCTCTTCTGCTTCCCCACAACTATCAAAATACTCAAGTCGTAGGGGAGATTCTTACCAATGACCATCCTGCAAAACCGAAGAAAAAACTGATCATCGTCGTGGCTTTTGTGACGGGGTTGATCCTCTCTATCTTTTTGGTCTTCTTCCTCGACTTTGTTCGATCGATGAGAGAATAGGCACCTAGATGAGACCATCATCTCTTTTTCTCATCTTGAATGGTGTTTTGATTCTTCTAACCGGATGCAACACCCCCACCCCTTTAGCCAGTAGCGGCAAAAGTAAAAAAGAGTATTTCACCGGGGGGAAGCTCCGAACGGAGTTTATCCTGCAAGATGAGAGTCGACAAAATGGGACCTACAAAGCGTATGACTATGATGGCAACCTCATGTCTATCACCCCGATGCAAAACGGTCTGCCACATGGTACCGCTACCACATACGACCCCAAAGGTCGCATCATCGCCAAGACACACTACCTCAACGGACAAAAAGAGGGGAAAGAAGAAGCCTACTACCCAAATGGAGACGTGATGATCTCTTATACCTATCGCCATGGACTCAAAGAGGGTCCTGCCTATAGCTACAACAAAGATGGCTCAGTGCACAAAAAGGTGATCTACGCCAACGACAAGATCATCAATTAACGCTATGGCGCTACTCCCCCACTACACCCACATCATCAATCCTAAGCTCAAACATATTTATCTGAGTGTCGATAGCCATGGGGATCTGATCATCAAATCCCCCAAAGTCCCATTCGCACAGATCGAAACCCTCTTGCTCAAAAAAAGCGCTTGGATCAACAAGGCGAGAGAGAAGGTATCGCAAAAAAAGCACAACACCATCGCATTTAGCAAAGAGGATAGCCTCTATTTTATGGGGGAGCGCTATGAGCTCCAGATACTCCCTCACACGACACAAACCAAACTAACCTTCGATGGTGTGGTGTTTGGCTTCAGTTGCGCAGAGAATAATGCCGCGTTACTTCACCGCAAAATAGACCAGTTTTACAAACATGAAGCCCAAACAAGAATCCCCCCTTTGGTCAACTACTGGAGTGAGGTGATGTCTCTTTCTCCCCGTAGCATACGATTTCGCAAGACCAAAAGACAATGGGGAAGCTGCAGTGCCCGAAATGATCTGAGCTTCAATACCATGCTGATGAAACTCCCGCTGGGCGTCATCGAGTATGTGGTCGTCCATGAACTCGCACACATCGTACACAAACACCACCAAAAAGCATTTTGGGAGTTGGTGCAAAAACACCTGCCACACTACCAAACCCAAAAAGAAATACTCAAACACTATACCACCTAAAGGGGAAACGATGGATACTTTTTACTTACTTACGTTCTTGTTGCTGATACTAGGGGGGAGTGTCGTCGTCTATGTCTACTACCTCAAAGAGAAAAAAGGGCAACTCGCCACCATCGATCGTGGCTTTTGCCCCAAATGTCACCACCAAACGATCCAACTTATCGACCAACGATCGACAGGATGCTCCGGACCTAAACTACTCACATTTGAATGTAGCGGGTGTGGATACCACAATAGCTTTTATGTCGAAAATGACAGTTGCGGGACCGGAGGGTGTTGTTAGTCCGCGTGGTTAAAGCTTTTTCATGTTATAACACTTTCATCACAAACACAAAAGGGACACTATGAAATTTGGCACCTCTTCTTTAGACTTCTGCATCCTCCCCTATCAAGGGAGCGAAGCTCCACCAGTGACCAAACCCAACCCAGCATTTTTAACCGATATTGGGGAAGAGGGTATGCGTGCACTGCTGGATAGATTTTATCTCGGGCTACATGAGAGTCCGATCAAAAATCTCTTCCCTCAAAGCAAAGAAGCGATGCAAAAAGCGGGACAAATCTCTGCCGATTTTTTCATACAGATCTGCGGTGGTCCTGCCTACTTCAACCAAAACAGAGGTGCCCCGCAAATGAGAGGCAGACATGCCCCTTTCGCCATCACTCCAGATGCGAGGCTCCATTGGCTTGTCACATTCGAAGAAGCACTCAAACCGATCGTAGAACAACAATTAACCACCGAGGCAAACATCCAAAGCTTCTGGAACTATATCAACATCTTTTCACTCTGGATGATCAACACCCAGGGGCACTAAAAGCGCTTGATGCGTCTGTGGCAATACGGGGTCGTCCCTTTGCGCTCATAGTAGTCTTGGTGGTAGGCTTGGGCAGGATAAAAAACACTTTTCTCTCTCACCTGCGTAGCGATCTTATACCCTTTGGATTCCAATACCCCGATCAATCTTTGGACCATCTGCCGCTCTTGCAAGCTCCCCACAAAAATCGCTGAAAGATACTGCTCCCCCCTATCGGGTCCTTGCCCGTCGGTTTGGGTAGGGTCGTGTATCTCGAAAAAGGTTTTTGCCAACATTTCATAAGAGACTTGCGCAGGATCGTACACCACCTCTACAGTCTCCAGATGCCCTGTGCCGTGTCGTACTACCTCTTCATAGGTAGGATTGGGCACACTTCCCCCCATAAACCCCGAGGTGACTTCCACAACACCTGGGATCTTCTCCATGTAGTACTCCACCCCCCAAAAACATCCCCCCGCAAAATAGGCTTTGTGCAGACCGGTGTCAACCGCCCCTTTCTTCTCAAAAGTAAGCGATACGGAGTTGACGCAATGTCGGGTATTTTTAGAGGTTAGCCCCTCCCCTCTAAACACATGCCCCAAATGGGCCCCACACTTCGCGCAGGTGATCTCTACCCGTCTGCCATCAGCATCTAAAGTCTCTTGGACGGCACCTGGTATCGCATCGTCAAAGCTGGGCCATCCACACTGAGAATCAAACTTGTCTTTGGAACGATACAATGGGGTATCACATACTTTACAATGGTATATCCCTTTTTGTTTCGTGGTGACATACGCGCCCAAAAAGGGGGCTTCTGTCCCTTTGTCAATGATGACATATTTCTCAAAAGCACTGAGGTGTTCAAGCTTCGTCTTCCATAGCGTTGTCTCACTGCCAAAGGCGACCAAAACAGCCAAACACCATCCAACCCATCCCTTCATCTTCTAATCAACCTTGATGGCATATTT
>JBEAQM010000110.1:0-5052 GCA_041163845.1 Pseudomonadota bacterium
TTCTCTACCCCTGCACTTAACCCAAGATAAGGATCTTCATAATTGGTCACTTGGATGTTATAGCGGCTAAGATAACTCGTCAGAAGAGATGCATACCCTGCATCATCTTCTATCATCAATATTTTCGTCATCAGTTATTATAACCTTATTTTTGTTTTTCTTTTAGGAGGATAGCGAACTTTTCACGTTGATCTGGAGTGAGTATAGAGATCATTTTTTCAAATCTATCCGCTCGGTATTGGACTCTTTTTTCAGCCTTTAGCATCGCCTCTTTCATAAAAGCCTCTTTGTCAAATCCTTTGGCACTTACAAACTCTCCCATCATCGATGCTCGATGATCTATGCTTGCGTGTTTACAATGTGTATCTTTCTTAGAATCACACATCGTTTTACGATTCTTTTTAAGCAAAATACGTTGTTCTGGAGTTAAGTCTAATTGATCGAAGATCACTTTCATTTGTTTTGGATTGCCATCTTTGATGTGGCACATTGCTGGTTTTGCATATACTATAGGGGTAGATAGCAATGCCACGACTGCTGCTGTTGTCAATAATGTTAAACGTTTCATATTGTTTCCTTTGTCAATATAGTCTTTCGACATAAAGAGTATGAAACATAAAAATAAACGAATTTTTACCGGTTTATTAATGGTGTTTAATGAAGAAAAATAGAGATAGAAATAAGAGCCCCCTAAAAAGGGGCTTTAAAATAATCAATTAAGAGTTAGATGGAGTGTTACAAAATTTAGACTGTCTTACTTTATAAGAGTCAAGTGTTGCTTTCGCTAAAGCATCTCCTCTCATAGTTGATTCGTATGTTTTTACTTTTTCAGTAAAGATTTGGCAAAGTCTTGCATTTTCAGTTGCTTCTTGAGCTGCTTGAACTTCTGCTTCATTGGTAAATCCGCTCATTGCGTAAGTTCCCATAAGTGCTAATAATATTAATTTTTTCATTTTGTTTCCTTTATGAACTAATGTTAGTTACATTGGAATCTTAGCAAAATAACCTTAAAATATAATTAAAATAATTTATAATTATAATAATTTAAACTAATATTTTTTTATTGAACCCTTTTTTGGCAACAACGCTTGTATTTCAACCCACTCCCACAAATACAAAGCTGATTGTTTGTAAAGGTGATTTTGTCTTCAAATATCTCTCCATCGACATATTGATAGGTATCATTGACTGATATAAATGTCGACCTTTCATGGTGAAGGTGCTGTGTTTTTTCGTAGATATAATAGGCTTTAAATTCTACAATATTTTGATCAACGTCGACAATCTCTAAATGTTGCCAGAAACTTTCATCTGCCCAGTCTTGGATCGTCTTAAGCTCTTCATCACTCCAATGATGGTCATACGTAGTGGCTTGGAGGTAGTTCACATCACCTAAACAATAGGCGCTATACCGTGAGCGCATCAATGCCAAAGGGGTTTGGGCAAATCGCTCCACTCTAAGCAGAGGTTCACAACATGCCGAAAAATCCAAGCCACTTTTACAATAACACTTTTGCATTATCTACCCTCTATTTAAATAATCGGTATAGACCATTTTTTATAATACGCGATGAGCCGTAAAACCACCCCAAAACAAAACACCATACTCAGCGTCACAAAGTTAACCATGGAATTGAGATGAAGTAGATAAAGTATGAGCCCTATAAGAAGTGCTATCGTTCCATAAAACCCTGTTTTAAATACAAACGGTATCTCATTAATGATCACATCTCTAATGATCCCACCACCTACTGCTGTGACAAAAGAGAGTGCTAAAACACCTGTGAGGTTAAGCGATGCATCGATCGCGATCAATGTCCCTGTAATACTAAAAGAGATCAACCCTATCGTATCACTCATAATAAAAAGGGGTTTGTTTTCTATCGAGTCTCTTTTGTGAAAACGAAAAAGTATCAACAACACCATCACGATAAAAATCGTAACAGCAGGGGCATTATGTGTAAAAGTATAGGGTGTCCTATCGACTGTGACATCACGTATCAACCCTCCACCCAATGCGGTAAGAAAAACAGATATCAAAGTGCCTAAAAAATCTAGCTTATTCCGTACCGCTACGAAAAATCCCGAACTGGCAAAAGCGATAATCCCTATATATTCTGCGATTTCAAACATTATTTTCGCTTAGGTGGATAAGCACGTGGGACCAACTTGGTATCTTGTCCCAATGTTTCGCGAAACTCTAACTCTCGAGGATCACTGCGCATTACATGTAAAAACATATAGACATAACCACCGACGACAACGATAAGCACTATAAGACATAGCGGTATCAGCACATACAGTTCCACCATCACACCTCTAAGAAAATATTTTATATTATATCACACCTACTCTTTTGGCGTTGCTCTTTTATGGTACAAAATATGTCATAATACCGCTATGAACTTTAACCCCTTTATCCCTCCAAAAGATATCAAACAATCCCATGTAGATACACTCTACAAGGTTTCAGAAAAAAGTCTTATTGTATTGATGTTTTTTGCTTTTTTTGCTGCGCTATCAATGTACGATGCTCTATCGATAGAAGCTTTCGGATGGATAAGTGGCATTGTTTTTTTGGCGCTTTTACGACTCAAATATGCACGAGATTATCGCAAAAAAGGGTCTATGAACACCACTGTTTATTGGTATAAAAAATTTAGATTTGGTACTTTTCTCACCGCAATCTACATCTGTATTGTAGGGATCGCATTTATACTAAAAACCGATGAAGTGCACCAACTTCTGACCATTATGATGTTACTTACAGCCCTTACAGGTGTAAATCAGGGGCTTATTACTGATAAGTATATTGTCTTTTATTACAATACCATTATCCTTCTGCCTCTGAGTATAACCATACTCATCACTGATTCACATATGAAATTGATTTTGTTTTTTTTATTGCTATTTTTTTATCTTGGCCAAATCATGATGATTTATCGATATACAAGTAAAATAGATGAAATTAGCTCTGTGCTAGAAGACCATCAACGATTTATCGCAGATACAGTACACCAAATTCGTACCCCACTTACAGTCATCATGTCTAATCTTTCATTGATTGAGCTCAAAACCAATGACACCATACTCCCCTACACAAAACAAATACATGCATCCATCAATCTGCTTTCCAACTCTTATGAAGATCTCTCTTACTTACTCTTTCATAATGCAGTAAAGTATCAAAAAAAGATCATCCATCTTTCTACGTATCTCCAAGAGCGAATCCTGTTTTTTGCACCTATTGTAGAAGTCCACTCTAAACTTCTTACCCAAAACATCCAAGAGGATATTTATATTCGTGCCAATCAGATAGAATTAGAGCGCATCATCGACAACAATCTCTCCAATGCCATCAAACACAGCAAAGATAAAAGTCACATCGAAGTGGTCTTAACGAGCGATCCTAAACATGCCATGTTGAAATTTGTCTCAGAAGGACTTCCCATCCAAAATAAAGCAAAAATATTTGAAAAACATTATTCAGAAAATACCCTCTCTAAACGAAGTTTGGGTTTAGGGTTAAGTATGGTCAAAATGATTTGTGAGAAAAATGGCATTCATTACAGCGTAACCTCTGAAAATGAGCAGAATATCTTTATATACACATTCAAGACCATAGAAATAAACGGATAAATACAATCACTTCAATGCTATAATATTTCTCATTTATTTTATCTTCATAAAGGTCTGGATGTTCATCTATGGAAAAATCTTTTCACTTACATGATGCTTTAACGACCCTCTATGGGAAAACAAAAGCAATCAGAAGCAAACACCATACTGAACTCATTTATAACATAAGCAATACAATCCCCAAAGAACTTAAAGGAGATTCTGCCCCTTTTTTAACGATACTTGAAACAATAGTTGTCTTCATCGTGCGAAATAGCGATACACCTGAGATCCTCTTGTCTCTGGATGCACCCAAAGATTTTTTATATGAGGAGATCATCTCTTTCACGCTAGAAAAAATCTCTATTCCCAAAGAAAAAATAGGCTATTTCTTATCCCAAGGCTTGCAAAATCAAATCGATACCCTTCATGGAGAAATTCTCTACGACATAGGAGATAGCATTCAGATTAATCTCCCTTTTCAAGTCGTTGAAATAGGGCACCGAAGAAACTTTAGACTCCCTCATGAACACATGCTAGATAAAAAAGTCTTACTTATCTGCACCAACGAACATAAAGCACAAAGTATAGAAAAAATGTTTCAATACTTTCATTATAAAGTAGACAAAGGGATAGAAGGGTATCAAGGATCTAACAGCGATCTTGGACAGTATGATATGTTTGTCCTTGATGACGATTTCGTGACCAAAAAATTGGAAGAATCGATCACTCAGATCGAGTTGGATAATGGAATGAAATTTGTACGAATCAAAGAGTGCGATGAAGATCAATCTCAGTTCAAAATTTCTACCAACCTTTGTATGCCAGTGACACAAGAGAGCATTTTTCAACTCATCCTTAAGCTATTTGAGGAACCAACCCAACGACCCTTCCCTCAAAAACATTATCCAGTGGACTTAACACAACTATTGATGACATACCAACCCAACGAAAAGATATGCGCAGCTACAATAGGGACGACGATGCCAGAAATTTTAAAGATAAAGATTGGAGATATCAACTATGAAGCCTCCGAAGTACTAAGCAAAAACGATACGCATACCAATCCCACTATAGACGATATTCATTATCTGGATATGCTCCAAGAATTTATAGATACATTTGGTTACTCGGATCTGTACCTAAAAGAGATCGTAGAAAAGCAACAAAAAGAAAAAATCGAAGAATTTTGTTTTTATCTAGGAGAAAAATCGAAACAAATAGGTGCATTACGCACAGAAAAACTCACCCAAATCATAGCGCTTATCCTTGAGTATGAATTATGGGATATCCTCTCGATGTATGCACACAAATATCATATAGAGTTAAAAAACCTACTCCCGAAACTTAAAACGATAGTTTCAATGCGGGCGCATGACTGAGTAGACATGCGATAAATCATAGCGATCATACTTAGCTGCTTCACACCGATTG
>JBEAQM010000111.1:0-18817 GCA_041163845.1 Pseudomonadota bacterium
TATTGAGTTCAGTATTATTCACCGGTTGTGGTGTGGGAAGTTTGATTGCAGTACCATTTAAAGCTACAGGGGCAGTTGTCAATGTTGTCTCCCCTGAGATACTAGGAGACTCCATCGCAAATGTAGGGGATGCTTTTGAAGAGACGATACCGTTTTAATCGTGTTTAAAAAAATGCTTTTATAAATGAAGCTGCAGTTCCTGTCGCCATATCTTCGGCGACATCTTCCATGGGCATTTTTCTCATCATCTTAATCGCACTATTTGCACCTATGATACGATCGAGTTGTTTTTCCATTTGAAATCGAATCAATCGTTGGACATCTAGATCGACTTTTGTATGTTCAAGTGATCCATACACAGAGCCTGAAAACTCTTGCTTTTGCACTTTAAAATCAAAAAAAGCATCAATATTTTTCTCTTTTGTATTGATTTGTGTGTCGGTTAACAAAAGATGTCCTGTATCATTTTCTAATTTTAAATCCCCTAAAAGTATATTGTTTTGGTAGGTCAGATTGAGAAAACTGTTATCAAATGTTTCTAAGGCAAGATTCACATCTACTTTGTCATATACCACATCAATAAGATCTTGTTGGACGATTTGTGCATCGTTGAGTTTCGTATTTAAAGTGTATAAGTTTTTGTCAAATTCATAGGTTAGTTTACCTACTACATCCGCTTTGACTATGGGTGGTAAATCAAATATATTCAAAATTTTAATCAAAGAAACGTTATCGAAATCAAGGGTCATAAGATCTTTTTGGGGCTCATAGAGATACGCCAACAACCCTCCGTATGATTTACTAAGACCTTCGATGGTCAATGCTTTATGGGCATAATTTATTTCGCCCATGCCATAAAACACACCTTGATATTTCCCTTTTAATAATGGTTGTAATGTTCGTAAATCCTTCGCGTTTAATAGATAGAAGGCATAGGCTGTTTTGGATTGTGCATTATAATGTCCTTTTGTGATGTCAAGTTTGAAAGCTGGGGCTGTGAGTGTCCCAAGAAAATCGATTTGCTGTTCTTTCATTTTGTATTGGGTGTGGACTTTGACAGGTAAACCGTAAAAGTTTTTATCCTCGACATCATAAGTAAGGGCACCTTCTCTTTGATCTTTTTTGATGATCGAAAAATCGGCTTGAATGTTTGCTTTGCCTTTAAAGTAAGGGTTTAAATTAAAAAGACTAAAGAGTTTTAATGCATTGATTTGATGTGCACTCAGATGAAGATTTTCAATCCCTTTTGGAATTTTGATGGCACGATATTCGATCTTCCCTTCCAGGGCTTTTCCTGAACCGGTGATGGTAAAATTTTTACGCGGTCCTTTGATCTCTCCTTGGATATCGACTTCATCATTCATCAGACATAAATGACTCTCTATACACTCACTTTGGATAGTGTAGACAAGATTGAGTTTATCGCGTGATATTTTCCCTTGAATTGATGTGTGGTAGCGATGTTTTAAAATCACATTGATTGAAATTTTTGGGAAATTACGTAGCGTAATATCTTCTATTTTGATTGGGATATGGGATTTTTTTTCGATGATTCGCTCAAGCGAATGATAACTATAGCGACGACCTGTATCTGTGGTCGTCAGATAATATAATAAAAGACCAAACAAGACAATACATCCCAAAAGATAGATCAACAAGCGTCGTATGATCTGTTTGATTTGAGTAGGGGGTTTCATCATCACCATTGAACCTTAAAAAAACATCTTCATAAATGCACCAGCTGCCCCCGATACAGCATCTTTGGCTGTATCTCCCATCGGCATGCTTTCCATCATCTCTCGATTGCTTTTACCTACCATTGAATCCATTTGTTCATCCATTTTATGTTTGATCAGTTTTTGCATATTTAGATCGATTTGTGGATCATTGAGTGCTCCGAAAAGTTTCCCAGAGAACTCTTGCTCTTGCATGTTGATATCAAAATTACCACTGATACGATTTTGTGCAGATTGGATCACTGTATTGGTGAGGAAAAAATGGCTTTTTTCATTCGAGAGTTGTAGATCACCAGTGAGAATCTCATTGTTGTAGTGTGCCACTAAAGTACTGTCATTAAACTCTTCTACGAGTAGGTTTACATTCGCCTTGTTGTATAAATTACTTACAAGATCGCTTGGGAGGAATTTGGCTTTTTCAAGGATGGTATTTACTTCCATTTGTTTGTTAGTAAAATCATATAGGATGTCACCTGTGGTGAGTCCATCTAGTAGTGTGGGTACAGGAAACAGATGGATAAAACGTGCAAAAGAGACATTACTCAGATGGAGCTTTAATTGGTTATTTTCGAGGACAAATTCGCTCATCCCTCCAAATGTCTTAGAGAGTCCTTTGGCTTGAAATCCATTTTGGTAAGTCGCTTCACCCATCACATAAAGAGGACCACGATACTCATAACCAAGTAATGTTTTCATAGGAGATAACTCTTTGACATTCAGGACAAAAAAGGCACTCGTGAGATTCGCATCGGTATCTCGATACCCTTTGGTGATATTAAGTTCAGCATTATCAAGGGTGACATTCGCAATAAAGTGTTGTTGGTTGTCTTTGATATCAATTTGGGTCTGGAGGGTAAAAGGGAGATTGTCTATCGTACTTTCAGGTAATGTGTAGGTCAATTGACCCTCTTTATTTGTCTCTTTTAGTTCTTTAAAGTGTGCAGAAATGTTTGCTCTTCCCATAGGGAATGTGTTTTGTCCTAAGAGTGTAGAGAGTTTGAGTGAATGGATCTTTTCCATTTCGACGGAAAGATTTTCTACACCACTTTGGACTTTTGTTGTAGAGAAAGTCACACGACCATTGAGGAGCTCTCCTTCGCCCATAATATGAAGTTTATTGAAGGGACCATTGATATGTCCTGAGAGTATGACATTATCTTCGATAGTACAAATAGGACTTGGAAAACGTTCTGCTTCTAAGGTGTAATCTATATTTGCCCATTTGTCATTAAGAAGTCCATTGAGTGTGATGTTGTAATAGCTGTTAAACGCACCATTAAACTTGAGGTAGAGATCACCTACCCCTTCCTTATTTTTCTTTTCAAGTGTTGCTAGATGGGTTTGTCCCAGGATGGTATAATCATGTACTTTTAGATCTAGTATCCCATCAAGTGTCATTTTAGAAAGATCTATTTCCCCTTTGTCAAGATGAATATGATGGGTCTCATTTCCTAGATGGATTGCTCCTATGAGTTGCATGTCACGATACGTAAGGTTGAGACTGCTTTGGGTAAATTTTTCTTCTGTGAGGTTAATATCTGATTTGTCTGAAAGTGTTTGGATCCAGGCTGAGGGGTGAAACTGTAATTCATTCAGTTGAAGAGATACTTTTGCTTCTTGTTGAGGGATACGATAAAGAATCGTACCACTTAAATTTGTATCTACGACTTGTGCTAAAGAGAGTTTTTGGGAGATTTGCGCCATAGGGACATTTTTAAGATCTAAATGTACTTTTTCGTCACTATAAAATAGCTCAAGCAATCCTCCAAAACTTTTCGAAAGACCTGTGATGGTAAGTTTTTTTGCATAATTGATTTCACCGAATCCATTTAGTGGTCCATGATAGTCTGGTTGGATAGTGTGAAGGTCTTTTAGATCAAGTGCATAAAAAGTGTGAAGCTTGTTTGTGATTTCATGAAATTCCCCTTTGGTCAAATGGAGGGTTCCCTCTGGGGATAAAATATCCGCGGTGAAGGTATAATCGTGATCGTGTATCTTTATGGTTGCCTCAAGATCACCCACTAAGCCACCAAAGTTAGTTTGTTTCATCGTATAGTGAACATCTCCTGTTTTGGTCGTAGAAGAGATGTGATCAAAAACAATATGGGCATTGGCTTTACCTCTCACTAATGGCGTTTGCCCCAAAAGGGCAAAGAGTGCAGGCGCATTGATATCGGTGCAATATAGATCGATATCTTCTAGCTGTGTAGGCGCTTTAAAAAGGGTGTACGTCATCTTCCCTTGGAGTGCTTCTCCTACGCCAGTGATCTTTGCATGGTTGACTAAGCCAGTCACATCTCCTGTGATATTGAAGGTATCTTTGATGATGTGGTTTTTGTTTTGGATCGTATCACTTGTGAGTGTATATTTGAGATTAAGATGATCATTGTCTATCATACCTCTTAGGGTGAGGTAGTAGTGATCTTCGATGGTCATTTGGGTAGAAAAATAAGGATACCGTCGAATATTAAGAGAATTGACTTGTATGTTTAAACCACTCTTTTGAGTTGCAAGATAGCTTAGTCCATGATAGAGTTGTTGGTTTCCTATCGGGATATATAAAAAATAAAAGAGTGCGCAGAGAATGAAAACAATACTAAAAATAAAATAGGTGACAACTTTTGGCATTTTAAACAACCTCAATTACTTTTTATTATGATAGCATAATCATCTAGTGTAAACGACTTTATCGTTATAATATTTTAAAAAAAGGGTCATCATGCAGGATGTAATAGAATGGTTTAAAAACAACGCTGATCTAAAAATTATAGATGAACCGCTGGATATAGAGCTTGAAATACCCCATGTGGCTTATATAGAAGTGAAAAAAGAGGATTCAAGACCTCTGCTTTTTACGAAACCAGTCAACAAAGCCAAAGAGATTGACTATGATATCCCTGTATTGATGAATATGTTCGCTTCTAAAGAGGTGACAGAGAAAATTTTTGGGAAACATCCTGATGAAATAGCACAAGGGATAGAGGGGCTTTTAAAACTCAAGCCACCAAAAAATTTCAAAGAAAAATTAGCCATGATCCCAAAATTTTTCGCACTCAAAAATGTTTTCCCTAAACGGACAAGAGGCAGAGGGGTTTGTCAAGAAGTGATTATCCCCAAAGAACAAGTTGATTTGGATCGATTACCTATTTTGAAAACATGGGAAGGGGATGGTGGTCCTTTTATCACGATGGGGCAAGTGTATACGAAAAGTTTAGATGGACAAATGCAAAATCTTGGAATGTATAGGCTGCAACAGTATGATCAACATAGACTTGGGATGCATTGGCAGATACATAAAGATGCGTCTCATTTTTTTGATCAGTACCAAAAAGCAGGGAAAAAAATGCCGGTGTCTGTCGCGATAGGGGGAGATCCACTCTATATTTGGTGTGGTCAGGCACCTATGCCTCATGGGATGTTTGAGATGCTTCTTTATGGATTTGTCCGTAACAAAAATGCCAGATTGGTCAAATCAATCACCAATGATATCTATATCCCACGCGATGTTGATATCGTCATAGAAGGGTTTGTTGATCCTGAAGTGATGGAGATAGAAGGACCTTTTGGGGATCATACTGGGTATTATACCCTCAAAGAGCCATTTCCAGTGATGGAAGTCGAAACGATCACGATGAAGAAACATCCTGTATTTCAAGCAACCGTAGTAGGGAAGCCACCATTAGAAGACAAATACATGGGATGGGCAACAGAGCGTGTATTCTTGCCGATGCTTAAACCAATGGCCCCTGATCTTATCGATTATAATATGCCAGAAAATGGGGTCTTTCACAATCTCATCCTCGCAAAGATGAAAACGCTTTACAAGGGGCACGCACAGCAGTTCATGCATGCTTTTTGGGGTGTGGGGCAGATGAGTTTTGTGAAGCATGCGATTTTTGTAGGAGAAGATGCACCAGCGCTTGAAGAGAGTGAAGCGTTAGCGGTTCACATACTCAACAGAATCGATAGAGAAAAAATGCTTATCTCTCAAGGGATCATCGACCATCTAGATCATGCATCCAGTGAACAGTTTGTGGGTGGAAAATTAGGGATTGACGCGACAGGAGATGAGGTCAAAAAAGGTGTAGCCAAACCACTCTCAGATAAAAAGCTGCTTGAAAAAATGCAAGAGATTAGTAAAGAGGTTGTCGGGTTAAAACAGTATATGACCAAGACAAAAACACCTGTATGTGTGATATCGGTGAAGAAAAAAACGTCCCAACAAACATTGATTAAGTCACTCAAAGGGCTTAAAGCACATATCAAACTTTTGGTCATAGTAGACCATGCGAATAATGATCTTAAAGACCCTTATATGCTTATTTGGCGTGTGGTGAATAATATCGATGCAGCCCGTGATGTGGTGCTTCAACCTTTTATAGCGATCGATGCGACACAAAAAGGTAAGGTAGATGGATATAAGCGAGAGTGGCCAGGTGATACTTTCTGTACTAAAGAGGTATTAGCGTCATTGCAGCACAAAGGGATTATCGATGTTGATAAAACTTTTATGAAAAAATTTGGACTTTTACCGTTTAATTAATATCTATTTAAAGATAGTGTGATATTATCCAGTTGTTAATAAAAATTATCATTAAGGAAATAAAATGTTAGTAACTAAAAAAGCGCCAGACTTTACAGCAACAGCTGTACTTGCAGATGGTTCAATCGTAGATGACTTTAATTTGATGAACAATTTAGGTAAGAAAGGTGCCGTACTTTTCTTCTATCCACTTGACTTTACATTTGTATGTCCATCTGAAATTATCGCATTTTCTCACAGAGCAAAAGATTTCAGAGAAAGAGGAATCAATGTGATCGGTGTATCTGTAGACAGCCAGTTTTCTCACTTTGCTTGGAGAGAAACACCAGTAAATGCAGGTGGTATTGGTAGAGTAGATATGCCACTTGTTGCAGATATCACAAAACAAATTGCTAGAGATTACGATGTACTTCTTAATGAAGCGGTAGCACTAAGAGGTTCTTTCCTTATTGATGCAGATGGAACAGTAAGACACGCAGTGATCAATGACCTTCCACTAGGAAGAAATATCGATGAAATGATCAGAATGGTAGACACAATGCTCTTTACAAATGAGTATGGTGAAGTGTGTCCAGCCGGATGGCAAAAAGGCGATGAAGGGATGAAAGCTTCTACTGAAGGTGTAGCTGAATACCTTGCAAAACACGAAGGTGATCTCTAATTGATATCATTCCCATCTTTGTATGGGAATGTATCTATGAGGATATCCCATAGTTTGATAGATACATTCAAAGGAAATAGATGAGAGATTACGCACAACTACTCAATGAAAATGGTCTCAAAGCGACTTTTCAACGTATGACTATACTTGAGAAAGTCGAGTCTTGCGGTCATATGTCCATCGATGAAATTTATTTGGAAGTGATTCAAATGTATCCTTCTCTCTCTTTAGCAACAGTGTATAAAAATATTATTTTGATGGTAGAAAATGGTGTCTTGGTCGAAGTGCCTATCAGTGGCAAAAAATCAAAATATGAGATTTTGAAAGAAGAACATATCCATCTTGTTTGCACAAGTTGCGGTGAAGTTGAAGATACTCCTTGTGAGGGTAAAGTCGATACACTCTTTCACACCCTTGCTTCACAAGAGCATTTTAGGCTGAATAAACAGCAGATAAACTTATATGGTATTTGTAAAAATTGCGTGACAGAGGTCGCATAAAAGCAACCTCTTCTTGGTACGTATTATCTAAAAAGTGCCGAACCTACCCTGACCAAATTTGAACCACAAGCGATAGCAAGTTCATAATCTCCACTCATCCCCATCGAGCAGATCGTAGCCCCTTCTTTTTGTACCTTTTCATAGATAGCATAGGTCGTTTCAAAACTTTTCTGTATCTGTTTTTGGTCTTGAGTATGTGCACCGATAGTCATGACCCCTTTGAGTGTAATCTGTGGGCATGTCTGTTTGATTTGTTGATAAAGGTCGAATGCGGCTTCGCTTTGTACGCCTGATTTGCTTTCTTCTTTAGCCGCATTGATTTGCAAGAGGGCAGCCATCGTTTGCCCTTTGGCTTCTAGTTTTTTGTTCAGTTCTTGTGCAAGATCGATGCTATCAAGCGCATGGAATAAAGAGGGGTTGAGGTCGATGAGGTTATTGATCTTGTTTTTTTGGAGTGTCCCTATCATGTGCCACTCAAGGGGGAGGGCATCGAGTGTATCGATCCGTTCTTTAAGCTGTTGTACTTGATTCTCACCAAAGGCCCTTTGCCCTAGTGCATAAAGTGTAGAGATGTTTTCTATATCAGTATATTTGGCAACGGTGACGAGTTTCACAATATGGTGTTCACTGACACCTATACGCGCTTGCTCGATCTTCCAGATCACTTCATCGAGATTTTTTCGTAAAATTTCTTTGTCTATCATACCCATTAGTGCCCTCCTATAAGTCGGTTGATATCGTTATAAAGTCCTAAGACCATCAAAGTAATGAGTAGACTCCATCCAAACATCGTTAGATACATCATTACTTTTTCATTGGTCGTTTTCCCGGTGAACATTTCATAAAGGTTGAAAATGATATGTCCTCCATCAAGGGCAGGGATTGGCAAGAGATTCAGAACACCGAGGTTCACAGAGATGAGTGCAGCGAAAAAGAAGAGTGTGATAACCCCTACAGAGCTAGCTTGTGCAGTTACATCGACGATGGAGATGATACCACCCAGTTTATCAGCACCTACAACCCCCGTAAAGAGTTTTTCTAAACTTTGAATAATGAGTGTTGAAGCATTTACCGTCTCTTTCCATCCATAGTGGAGTGATTGTATGATGTCAAATTGAACCGTTTCTTGTTTCATTAAAGGGGAGATCCCGATGATACGTCTTTTGACCGTTTCCCCAAAGATGTTCTGGTCTTTAATGATTGTTGGTTGGAGTATAAGGGTTTGCAATTGATGATTACGTTCTATTGTGAGGGTGATCGGCGTAGAATAGGTATTGATCGCTTCACTGATCTCTTCCCAAAATCGGATCGGTTTGCCATTGACCTCTACGATTTTATCTTCTTTCATCATACCAGATACAGATGCGGGTGTATTGGCTCCCACCTCACCTACATAAGGAAGAAGTTTTGGTACGCCGATGGTGGCGATCGCAACATAGAGTAAAAAAGCCAAAAGAAAATTGGCAAAAGGACCAGCCAAAAGAATGATAATCCGTTGCCATGGTTTTTTGGTGTTGTAAGAATCGTTGTCTAAAGAGGTCTCATTTGGATTGATATCATTTTGTCCTTTCATTTTCACATAGCCACCAAGTGGTATGGCAGAAATACGCCACTGTGTTGCTCCTATTTGTTTCGACCAAAGTGTTTTGCCAAATCCTATGCTAAACACATCTACATGTACATGGAAAAAACGTGCTGCAGTGAAGTGCCCAAGTTCGTGAAAAAAAATCAATACCGATAAAACCAAAAGCGCGATAAGTGTACCCATAACCATCCTGAAAAATAAATAATGATGATTATAGCCAAAAAAGCGTTATAGGTGAGGGGCGATATTTTATGTGGTGTCAATATGATTACTTTTTAATCAATCAGTAGATTATTTAATAGCTATAATGTTGAATATCAAGACTTTGAATTAGGAAAAAAAATGTTAAAAGAGAACAGTGAACTCAAAGAATTTCTCGATGTTTTTAATACATTAGATGCAAATCGAACCAAAGAGCTTCAACAATTTATGAACAAATTTGCTATTAATTTCAATCTCTATAAAGATGGTCAATTCCTCGAACGCTCTTTCCCTTTCGATGTGATTCCTAGGATCATCCCTCATAAAGAGTTTGAACAAATAGAAAAGGGACTAAAACAACGTGTTACGGCATTGAATTTGTTTTTAAATGATATTTATAGTGAGCAAAAAATTGTCAAAGATGGGATGATTCCAGCAGATTTCATCTTTTCGAGTAAAGGGTATAATCCTTCATTTTATGGGGTTAAAGCACCTAAAGATATTCGAACACATATCTGTGGGATCGATCTTGTGCAAAACTCTGTCAATAATCGATGGACGATTCTTGAAGACAACTTAAGGGTCCCTAGCGGCGTGAGTTATCCTTTGTCAATACGTCAAGCCTTTAGACAGGTGTATCCAGAAATATTTGAAGCAATGAATGTACGAAAAATTCGGCACTATCCTGAAAAAATTATAGAGATGATGAACTATGTATCAACCGGTGGAATCAATGTGTTGCTCACACCAGGCAAATACAATTCAGCTTTTTATGAACATGCCTATCTTGCCAATCAAACCAAAGCGACACTTGCAGTGAGTGATGATTTGGAAGTGATAGGGGATACCCTTTATTTGAAAGAATATAATGGAAAAAAAGTCAAAGTAGGGGCAATTTATCGAAGACTGGATGATGAGTTTTTGGACCCTTTAGAGTTTAACAATGAAAGCCTCATTGGTATCCCCGGATTAGCTAATGTTTATCGCAGTGGTAATGTAGCGATTATTAATGCGATTGGTAATGGGATTGCAGATGATAAAGGGATTTATTATTTTGTCCCTCAAATGATCCGTTATTATCTTAAAGAAGAGCCTTTGATCGATAATGCACCCACGTATTTGCCCTATTTTGAAGAAGATAGAAAATATGTGTTTGAAAATATCGATAAATTGGTGATTAAAGATGTCGCTGAAGCAGGTGGGTATGGTGTCCTTTTTGGGTATAAACTTACCCAAACCCAAAAAGATGATCTCAAGCGAATTATCAAAGAGGAGCCTCGACGTTTCATCGCGCAAGAGCTGATCGAGTTTTACGATATCGAATGTCTTATGAATGGTCAAATTGAACCAAGAAAATCAGACCTTCGTTGTTATGTGGTTCATGGTGAAGAGGTAGAAGTATGGCCAGGCGGATTAACCCGATATGCGCTAGAAAAAGACAATTATTTGGTGAACTCTTCGCAAGGCGGTGGGTTTAAAGACACATGGGTCTTGTAAAAGGAGGATAGGATGAAACATTTAAGTATACGAAATGCAGATGGGCTCTATTGGATCGGGAGATATTTGCAACGCTTTAGCATCTTGTCTAAAGAATCAATCAAAGCATTTGATTTGATTATAGACAGGCATCATGATGAAGGGGAGATACTCTTTGCGAAGGTAGGTTATGCGATCGAATATAAAGATGCAAGTGATTTTTTTCAGGTTATTGCTAAAGAGATGGGACAAGGGAGTCTTTTTTCTAGCCTTGAAGCGGCACGCGATAATGCCGTAGAGCTAAGAGATATTATTGATGATGATCTTTTTTCGGCGTTAAATTTGCCTTATATCCGTCTCAAAACAGAAGCCAAGCCAAGTGTGAAATTTTTGGTTAATATTTTGAATGAGATGTATAGTTTTTGGGGTATCATCGCACTCAAACCTTTTAAAGATAAAGTGCATCAACTCTTAGAATTTGGACGTATTGTCGAAACGATTGATATGAAATTGAGGTTATTTGAAGATATCTCCATGGTATTGTTTGATTTTAATCGATTGAATCAATTGGGAAAAGTACTTTATCCCGAGTTTCAACCTATCGTAGTAAACCATTCAAATATTGAACGATTCATACAAAATGTCAACAGTAGTATAGGACAGATCATTCATTATGAGAGTTAAACTGGATTACCATTTTTCTCTTCATTTTGAAGAGATGGTTAAAGAGCATCGATTTGCGTTAAGAATTACACCAAGAACAACACAATTTTATACGATCAAAGAGTTCAATACAGAGGATAGGCTTTTTCATACACAAGATGGATTTGGCAATACGATTAGTTTTGGTGAAATGAAAGCACCTCACGATCATTTTGAAATTTATTCTCACGCAAAGATACATTTTACCGATCTTTATCGTGAAATTCCAGATCGGTATCATGTGTCTCTTTTTCTTTTTGAAACACCTTTAACCCAAATGAGTTTGATGTTTTTGGAGATGATGCAATCTATTTCTATAGCAACCTATGCACCAGTGGAAAAAGTAAGATTTCTCACCGGGTGGATTTATGAAAATTTCACGTATGAAAAAAATTGCACCCATGTCAACTCTGGTATCGAAATTTTATTGGGTCAAAAAAAAGGTGTGTGTCAAGATTTTGCGCATCTCATGATAACAATGCTGAGGTATTATGGTATCCCTGCAAGGTACGTGCTGGGGTTTGTCCCTGGCGAAGGTGAAAGTCATGCTTGGGTCGAATACTTTGATGGAGCGTATTGGTATGGCGTAGACCCAACGCATAATGTACTCATAGGGTATGAACCCTATATTAAGATCGCGCATGGAAGAGATGCAGCAGATGTTTTTGTCAATCAAGGGATATTTGTGGGAAATGCTACACAACAAATGGATATTAAAGCGATTATAAAGGTGGATCAATGATTATCAATACATTTTCTATACAACTTCCGGTCAATGAAACATTTCGGATACAAAAAAATAGGCATATGCCTCAAAATGGATCGGACGATTTAAAACGTATTTCTATTGTGAGTGGTACCCATGGAGATGAGCTTGAAGGACAATATGTTTGTTTTATGTTGAATGCTTGGCTCAATGAAAACAGCGATAAAGTGAAAGGAATTATCGATATTTATCCCGCACTCAATTCGCTGGGGATTGATAGTATTACAAGAGGTATCCCTTTTTTTAATGTAGATCTTAACAGAACCTTCCCGGGGAATAAAAAAGATTTTCTCCCTGCCCAAATCGCAGATGCGATTGTTGAAGAGATTAGTGGCAGTGACATAGCGATCGATATTCATTCAAGCAATATGTTTCTCAAAGAACTCCCTCAAATTCGGATGAGTCAAGAGTATGCCCCTTCGCTTGTACCATTGGCTAAAAAAATGGGTATTGATTTTATTTGGATTCATGATGCAGTGACAGTACTTGAAGCGACATTTGCCCATGCGCTCAACAGCCGAGGAACCAAAACCCTTGTAGTGGAGATGGGAGTAGGGATGAGACTGACACAGGCGTACTGCAAACCTTTGGTTGAAGGGATTATGAACCTTTTGGCGTGTGAAGGTTTCATAGAGTACGAAGAGTGTACACAAAAAGAGCCGATCATCTCAGAGCATGGTGAGGTGTTCTTCATCAATGCCCAAGGAGCAGGGATTTTTGTGACCAACCTTGAGCATGAAGCGCAGGTGAAAAAAGGGGATCTTCTAGGGCGCATCGTTTCACCTTTAAGTGGGGAAGTGGTAGAGGATGTTTATTCTCCTACAAATGGATTGCTTTTTACCCTTAGAGAGTATCCTGTGGTCTATGAAGGGTCACTTTTAGCAAGAATATTTGGAGAAAAATCATGAAAAAAGAGTTACTGTTTTCGTTTGCTTCCCCTTCAAGAGATGATTTGAATGTGTATGGATTTCGTTTTGGTAAGCCAGGTGGGGATAGGATCGCTATCGTCTCTGGGATGAATGGGGAGGAGATCGCAGGTGTTTTTGCTGCTTCTCAATTGGTACGTTACCTTGAGATGAGTTTGCAGCATAATCCTGATTTCGTACAGAGTGAGATACTGATTATCCCGGCGGTCAACCATTTTGGGTTGAATATGGGGCATCGTTATTGGCCTTTAGACAATGTGGATATCAATGCGATGTTTCCAGGCTATGAGAAAGGTGAAACGACACAGCGGATCGCACATCGTCTCTTCGAACATCTTAAAAATATGACCCATGGGATCATCATCGAAGACAGAAAAGACAAAGCGACTTGCGTCCCGTATGTAAAGCTCATAGAGTCTGGACTTGAAGATGTAAATGGGGCAAAAAAATTTGGCTTGCCTTTTGTCCATTTAAAAAGGTATAACCCAGTCGATAGTGGTTCTTTACACTATAATTGGGAGGTGTGGGAGACCAAAGCATACTCTATCGTCATGGGAAATCAAAACAAGATTTTCAAAGAAGATGTGCAGAGTGTCCTTGATAGTATCATCCGTTTCCTCTCATCTATCAAAGCGATCCAAAATACACCTTACGGTGGGTATAACAGTGAAGTGGTAGATCGTAATGATATCAGTGTCATCAAAGCCAAGCATGCAGGTATTTTCAAAAGTTCTGTAAGTCCAGGAGATAAAATAGAGGTCGATCAAGTGATGGGGTTTATCTTCGATCCTTTGGATGGTAGTGTAAGAGAAAAGCTGATTTCACCTCATAGTGGTGTGTTGACATGTATGTATAACTATCCTCAGGTGTATGAGCAAACGATCCTTTTTAGAATCGCCAAAAGATCAGAAAGAGACCAATAAATAATTGATTATTTTTTAATCAAAAAAAGTATATTTATTATACATTTAATATGATATGATATTTATAAGTGTCTGGAGGATGTTGTACCTCCTTTTACATTTTTGACAAACCACATTCTCATTGTGAATCTTTCAGACACTACTTTCCTACTTCAATTTCACACTTCATAGTTTCAAGCATTGATTTTAGATATATAGTATTAAAACGATATTTGGATTGATGGGTGGATAAATAAGTGAGATGATACGCACTCTCCGAAGAGAGTACGGTGTATTCAAGGAGAGATTATTGGATTAAAATTTGTATGATGCGATAAGTTCGACAGTTTCATCATAGTCTACACTATCAGAATAGATAGCACCCAATGAAATGGCATCTGAGAAATCATAACCCAAAATAACGTTTGTTTCACTACCGCGATCATATTCAGCATAGGCAACAGTGGTGCTAATACCAGCAAGATCTGTAGAAGCGGCTACTTTATAAGAACTACCAGCTTCTGCACTTGCGATACCCATCCACATTGAAGTATATAGACCATCATAGTCACCAGCATATCCCACACCATCTTTGACATCAACATAAGCTGCTTCAAGATCAAAACCGCCAAGAGTGGTAGCAACTTTAACACCAAATGCACTACCATCACGTGTAGCATCGCTAGATGATTTAGAATCAACATATTGTGCCGATAGCGTTACATCACCCATTTTTTTACTTCCATCAATATAAACCTCTGTATAATCAAGTGCATCGACGTTATAGTACCAAGCGCTAGCATCGAAATCTTTACTGTATGATGCACCAAAGGCAAAGTTATCCCCAGCTAAATCAGCAAATTGATTATCACCATCATAAAGGCTTCTAAATTGTGTAAGGTAACTACCTACCAAAGTAATATTTTCAAACGATGTATTGACTACCGTATAAGCATTAAATGAACTTTCTGCGAGTAACCAATCATATCCAGTTACCATTGGCGTGTTGATTAGTTGACGTCCAAGAATGAATGTATTATCTCCATAAGTTGCAGTGATGTTTGCTACATTGAGGTAGGCACCAGCTTCTTCATCTGCAGGAGTAAAAGATATCCATTTAGCAGCATAATCATTATTCATGAGTCCTGCAAAACCAACTGCACTCACATTCCCCGTAATATTTTCAGTAAATTTGTGTGATACATTGAGCGTCACTGCAGAAGAGATCCCTGAGCTATCTTTACCAAATAAACTACCTTCTGAATTTTCTGAATAATAATACCCTACCAATTTACCATCGATTGTCGTAGCGGGTTGGCTAGCTGCGGCTACCACAGGCGCTACTACATCTCCACCTGCTACGGCTGAACTTACAGCCAATGCTGCCACTAAACTTAATTTTGTCCATTTCATGTTTTTTCCTTATTTTGAATTTTGGATAAGGTAGTGTAACACTTGATTAACAAAAAATAAACGATTAATTGATTAATTTTTAATCAATTGATGAAAAGAAGAGTCTCTAGTGGCTTTAGAATCAAATAAGAATTATTTGGAAGTGTGTTTGAAGAAGTCTCTGACGTACTCGTAGCCAGAGTAGAGTGTGAGTGCTACAGAGATCCATAAGAGTAGGGTAGCGCCAGGCCATTGCATAAGAAGAAATCCTATCGCTATCATTTGAGCGACGGTTTTGACTTTGCCCATCCATGAGGCTGCTATGTCTAACCCTTCGCTTACAGCAGAGACGCGTAATCCAGTGATGAAAAGCTCTCTGGTTAAAATAAGAAAGATCGCCCATGGTGAAGCAGAGCCGAGCATCATTAGCCCTAAAAATCCAGCAAGTGTAAGCATTTTATCTGCAAGAGGATCGAGGATTTTCCCTAAGGTAGTGATCTGGTTAAACGTCCGCGCGATGTATCCATCGAAAAAGTCTGTAGCGGAGGCTACTACGAAGATAAACGCTGCAAAGTAGTTGAGCCATGAAGGGTGTATCCCCTCAAATAGTGATGCATCTTGATTGACAAGAAACAAAAACATGAGTGGTGCAAGAAGCAAACGGATAAATGCCAAGATGTTTGGGATATTAAAGATTTTTGAATTTGACATTGTATTGCTCCACATTGAAGGATGGTGTTTCTCTTCATTTTTTAGAAAAAACGAAGCAAAAATCGTCACTATCCTCAAATCGCTTCGCTTTCAAGGGTGTTCATAGTGACAGGTATGCATCATCGATGCATCAGAAAGAAAAGTGTACTTATTAGCGGAATGTAGTTCCACCGTCAACGACGAGAGTTTGACCTGTGATCCATGATGCTTCATCAGTACAAAGGAAATAAACAGATCCAGCTAAATCTTCAGGGCTTCCCATTCTGTTGACAGATGATCGTTTGATCGTCTCCGCTTTTACTTCCTCATAGTTTGTAAATGCTTTGAGCGCATCCGTATCGATAGGACCTCCAGAAACGGCATTAACTCTGATACCCATCTCACCTAATTCTACAGCAGCATAACGGCTCATCGCTTCTACGGCAGCTTTGTTGGTCCCGTGACCAGCATAGTTTTCGATATAGATAAGGTTACCTGTAGAAGAGAGGGTAACAATAGCGCCACCACCTACTTTTTCCATACGTGTTGCTGCTTCTTGAGAGCCACGCACAAATGCCCCTACTGTTGCTGTCCAAATATTTGTCAACCCTTTCTCTGGTCTAAGTTTCATAAATTTACCATATCCACCTACGACAGGACGACCATAAATCATCGCATTAGAGACAAAGAAGTCAACCCTGTCAAAATCTTTATCGATCGCTTCAAAAAGTGGTTTAAACTCTTCGAGTTGTAAAATATTCAGAGGATAGGCTCTTGCTTTAATTCCGTATGTGCTTTCTAGCTCTTGCGCGATGGCATCTGCAGATTCTTTGTTTGAGTTATAGGTAAAAGCGATATTGACACCATTTTGTGCAAATTTTTCTGCGACTGCTTTTCCGATACCTTTAGTTGCTCCTGTAATAACAAGAGTTTTTCCTTTCATATTTGACATATTACGCTCCTACTATATTGTAATTTTTCATGATCGTTTCGATATTTTTCATATTGTGCGCACTTGGTGGTACGAGTGGAAGTCTATACTCAAGTGTTTCTATGAGCCCAGCGATATACATAGCTGCTTTGATCGGGATAGGGTTACTTTCGCAGAAAAGTACTTTATTGATCTCAAAGAGTTTATCATTGATCGCTTTTGATTTCATCAAATCACCTTCGAGTGCAGCATGGGTTAGCTGTGCTTTCATATCTGGAAGTAGATTAGAGGTAACAGAAGTAATCCCTTTCCCACCACTTGCTAGGATAGGAAAATCGATTACATCATCCCCAGAAAAGACATAAAGATCTGGTATTTTTGCCAACAGTTCTACCGTACGTTCTATCGATCCTGTGGCTTCTTTGATCCCCATAATATTTGGGACATCATCAAAGAGTCTTTTGACCGTATCTGGCAAGATATCAACCCCTGTTCTACCTGGTACGTTATAGAGCATAAAAGGGACACTAACAGCCGAAGCGATCGCTTTGTAGTGTTGATAGAGCCCTTCTTGGCTTGGTTTGTTGTAGTAAGGGCTTACTGAAAAAATGGCATCGACACCACATGCTTCGGCATGTTTGGCGATATCGATCGCTTCGTGCGTTGCATTGCTTCCAGCCCCAGCTAGTACTTTGGTTTGCGTCCCCTTACATACTTCTACAGCGATCTCTATACATCGTTTATGTTCGTCATGGCTAAGTGTAGCACTTTCTCCAGTGGTCCCTACGGGACATACTGCATCTATCCCGTGTGCGATCTGTCTTTGGATCAGTTTCGCATAGGTCGCTTCGTCGAGTGATCCATTTTTAAATGGGGTGATCAGTGCGGTAGTGGCACCGGTTATGTAATTACTCATCTTCTATCATCCTAATCTTTTTTCAAAATCACAGTGGTTGAAACGTTGTGATCGAAATATTTTTTAGCAACATCGCTAATATCTTTAAGTGTCATTTTATCTAATTTCTCTTCATATTTAAGTAAAGGCTCTAGATTCCCTTTGACTAAATAGTCTCCATAAAGCTCTGCAACAGAGCTTGAACTCTCTAATGAGTAGATAAATTCTGCTCTTGTGTTGATCTTAACTTTGTCAAGCTCTGCTTGTGTAACGTCACCATTTTTAATCTTTTCGAGTTCTGCAAGTATCTCTTTTTCTAGATCTTCCACAGTGGCACTGGGTGCACACATCGCCATGATCAGAAAAACACCTGGATCGACCAATTCCATATTGTATCCGTAGATTTGGTTTGCTAATTGTTTGTCATTGACGATGGTTTTTTCAAATCGTGAACTTTTCCCTGCGCTGAGTATATGACTAATCGCAGAGAGTACCACTTGATCTTCATGCGCATAATTAGGGATGGCATAAGTGATAGCGATCGTATCGACTTTATTGCTCTCTTTATGAAGTACGGCTCTTTTGCTCCCATCGACTTTTGGCTCTACGGCGGTGACTTGAGGAATGGTATGTAGATTTTTGATCTTCCCAAAATATTTGTTTGCTTCTTCAAAGACTGACTCTGGTGTGATATCTCCCGCTACGACCAAAATAGCATTTTCGGGCTGATAATACCGGTAGTAAAAGTCACGGATATCTTCGATTTTCCAAGAGAGGATATCTTCCATAAACCCTATAGGTAGCCAATGGTAAGGGTGGTAAGTATAATGGGTATTAAACACTCTAAAATAGAGATACCCCATAGGGTTATTGTCTGTGCGGAGGCGCCGTTCTTCTGCTACGACATCACG
>JBEAQM010000112.1:0-2810 GCA_041163845.1 Pseudomonadota bacterium
AGAGATTAACCTTCAATTAACTTCTCAAAAGTATACTTGCTTTATCAAAATGTAGGAGTTTTCTTTGAGTCGAGTGATAGAAGAGATTAAAACAGAAGTGGCGAAAGTCCTTGTAGGACAAGAGAAGATGATAGAGGGGCTTTTGACTGGATTGCTTTGTCGAGGGCATATACTTTTAGAAGGTGTTCCAGGGCTTGCGAAGACGACCGCGGTGAATGCTTTGGCTAAGACTCTGGGATTGAATTTTAAACGGATACAGTTTACCCCAGATCTTCTCCCCTCTGACATCATAGGGACAGAAATTTATGACCCTTCTAATAATAGCTTTAAGATTAAGCAAGGTCCTGTATTTACAAACTTGCTTTTGGCTGATGAGATCAACCGTGCTCCAGCTAAAGTGCAGTCAGCCTTGCTTGAAGTGATGCAGGAGAGACAAGTGACCATCGCAGATGAGAGTTTCAAGATAGATCTTCCTTTTTTAGTTATGGCGACCCAAAACCCTGTAGAACAAGAGGGAGCGTATGAACTTCCAGAAGCGCAGCTTGATCGTTTTATGATGAAAGTGGTAGTGGGCTACAATACCAAAGAACAAGAGCTAGAGATAGCCAGACGTGCTGCCAATGATACCTTTGGAGAGATCAAGCAAGTCGCAGGGATTCAAGAGCTCCATGCCATGAGAGAAGAGGTGGCAAAAATCCATATGGATGAAGAGATCGAGCGTTATATCATCGAGCTTGTAGCTGCAACACGAGACCCTAAGGCGTATGGGTTAGAGGAGCTTGAAGCTTATATCGAATTTGGGGCAAGTCCACGTGCGAGTATTGATATGTATAAAGCCGTGCGTGCGATTGCGTATTTGAGAGGTCAAGAGTATGTCTCTCCTTTAGAGGTAGCGTATATCGCCAAAGAGACGTTGCGTCATCGTATCATTTTATCGTATGAAGCACAAGCAGAAGGGATAACGCAAGACCAAATCATAGAGAAAATTTTAGCTACTGTTGCTATCCCATGAATCAAATAACCAAAAAAATTATTCTTAAAACCAAAAAGCAAGTCTATGGTGATATGCTGGGAAACAATGCCTCTTTATTTCATGGAGAAGGATTTGAGTTTTCTGAGCTTCGTGAGTATCTTTATGGAGATGATGTTAGAAAAATAGACTGGAAAACCACCGCGAAGCTAGGTAAACCTTTTGTGAAGGTTTACCATGAGGAGCGAGAGCTGAATGTGGTAGTGGTTTCGATGTTGGGAGGGTCTGTTTATTTTGGTACTGTGAAGCAAAAATCTGAAGTGATGGCCCAAGTGGTCGCCATGCTTGGATTTTCGGCAGTGAAAAATGCAGATCTTTTTTCCCATATCATTTTTGCAGATGGGCTTTATGAAATGAGCAAACCAAGCAAAAAACTCTTTTCAGTGCATAAGGCTGTCGATGATGTGATAGGGTTTGACCCTTTGGGGAAAGAGAGTGATTATAGTGCATTGGTAGAGACTTTGCATCAGCGGTTACATAAAAAATCGCTTCTTTTTATCCTCTCTGATTTTGTAGGAGAGATCGATCTGAGGTTGTTAACTAAAAAACATGATGTGGTAGCGTTGATCGTACGGGATAGATTCGAGGAAAATCCTTCTGAATTGGGATATTTGAGATTGATCGATATGGAGAGTAAACAAAGTTTTGAAGGAGATATCGACAGCAGCACACTCAAACATTATACCCAAGCGCTTCATGAAAACGATGAGAAGCTTTATCGGACATTTAAAAAACAGGGGATACGGTTTGCCAAACTGTATACGCATGAAGAACCAGCACTCAAACTGATGAAAAGTATAGGAGCCTAAACAATGAATCCGCAAAACGATATCGCATCACAACTCAAGGATATCAAGCCTTTAATGCAAATACCTGATCACTCTATTTATTTTTATTGGGGATTGATCGGTGTGGGTGTTTTGTTAGGGATGTCTATTTTGTTTTTCTTGGGCAAAAAATGGTGGGAGCACCGTAAAATAAATCTCGAGAAAGGGTATCTCAAAGCGTTGCATGAGATCAGCTGGACAGATACGAAGCGTGGCGCATATGAGGCGACCCATTATGGGAGGTTATTGGCGACAGACGAGAGAAGAAAAGAGCTTTTTTCTCAGCTTGAACCGATGTTGGAGCCTTATAAATATAGAAAAACAGTCGACCCTATTGATCAAGAGACGTTAAATCAGTTTACACTTTATGTTCAGGTAGCAGATGAATCAGTTTAGTTTTGAGTACCCCTATTTTTTAGCCGTAATATTGCTTTTTTTGTTGTGTCAATGGAAGTGTCCAGAACGAAGTCGTGCTATCTTTTTCCCCCATGTAAAAACATTGATGGTACAGCATAAAGGATCTACTTCTTTGCTCAAATGGCTTAAATGGATAGGGATTGTCTTTGGGGTAATTGCGCTTGCTTCACCTGTACTGACGAAAAATTTTACCCATTCTAAAAAAGAGGGGAGAGATATTGTTCTCATTCTTGATGCAAGTGAATCGATGTTGCAACGAGGATTTGATAAAGAGAATATGCTAAAAGATAAGTTCACCGTTGTCAAAGAAGTGGTAGCCGATTTCATTGAAAAAAGGGAGAATGACCGTATTGGGATGATCACCTTTGCCGATATCGCCTTTATCGCGTCGCCACTGACATTTGAGAAGAAGTTCCTCACCGACATCACCCAAATGCAACAAGTGGGGGTAGCAGGTAAAAGAACTGGTATCAACGATGCGATTGTCCAAAGCTACAGCCTCTTGAGCAAAAGCAAAGCCAAATCAAAAGTGGCGA
>JBEAQM010000113.1:0-3200 GCA_041163845.1 Pseudomonadota bacterium
TTTTATGTCCAACCACTTGTATCTTATATTTATTATATGATCAGTGCGAGTGGATATTAAACCCTAAGAGATAGGAAACTTCCTATCTCAAAAGCATTGATTCTAATGCTTTGACACTCCCCTTAGTGACATTTTCAAATTGTGATTGATTAAACGTTGTTTGTCGCTTGGCAAGTCTTGCCGTATTGGTAATGATCTTTTCCTCAAGCAATTTTCTGGTGTAGATCCCATCCAAATAAGCTAACGTTTCCTTAATTCCTATCGACTTCATTGCATGAGGTGCACGGGTATATTTGGCTTCTAGCATACACACTTCATCGATAAGACCTTCTTTGAGCATTAGATTTGTGCGTAATGCGATTCGATTACGTAACGTCTCTTTGGGTATCTCTATTTGATAAATAGGAAGTGGATCTACAATAGTAGGCTTTGGTGGGTGGATTTTGAAATATTCCGAGGGGATCAATCCAGTTTCAAGGTAGATATCTAAAGCTTTTTCTATGCGATAAGGATCATTAGCATCAATATGTGAGAGATAGGATGGATCAAGCGTCTCAAGCCACGTATAGGTCGATTTTAAATCTTTTAGATAGGTCTCTCTTTGTTTTTTGGTCTCTTCTGAAATAGAAGGGAGTTGACTGATACCATCGATCAGCATTTTAAGATAAAAACCAGTCCCCCCAACAATAATAAGATTTTTTTCATTTTCTTTACAGTGTTGTAGTGCGTGATGATACAGTTTGATAAAAGTGGTGACATCAAAAGATTCGTTTGGAGTAAGCACATCGATACCAAAATGATCAATACCTGCACGTTCTTTGACGGTAGGTTTTGCAGAAGCAATATCGATCTCTTTATAGATAGAGAGTGAGTCAAGTGAAAGGATGGTTGCATTATAGTGTTGCGCGAGTTCGATGGCAAGAGAAGTTTTGCCAGAAGCTGTAGGTCCTATAATAGCAAGTTGTCTAAAATTGTTCATGTGCAATGATAACATAGAAGACAAAAGCACTACTTTGAAGTTGAGATAGATTTTTATTTTTCAAGTGAGAGAATTAAATCTAACTAAGTCCCACTTAGTTAAAAAACGATAAAATACGACAATACTATCTTTGGAGCGAAGATGAATTTTTTAGATCCTAACAACCGTTTTAATATAGCCAATCTTGTCACTTATACAAATGTCTCACTTGGGGTAGCATCGATTTACTTTATCGTGCAAGAGAATTTTTTTACAGCGATTATATTGGCTTGGTTTGCCGGTGCTTGCGATATTATAGATGGTAAACTTGCACGTAAATATAAACTCTCTACCGAATTTGGGATACAGCTTGATAGTTTTGCTGATTTTCTCTCTTTTGTTGTGATGCCAGCGTTTTTGCTCTTTTATGCTGTACGATTGCATAGTGGACTAGATGGTGCACAAGAGGTTATCCTTGGGTTTGTGTTTATTTGGTATATCATCAATGGATTAAGACGATTGGTCGAATTTAACCTCAAAGTAGATGCTGGTGAAGTGGCAAAATATTTTGAAGGGGTACCCACCCCATTAGGTGCTATACTTCTATGGATATTGTATCTTTTAAACAGTTACGGATTATTGCTTAACCCTTATTTTTTAGCCATTTGTGTACTTGCCATCGCTTGGTCTTTGAACTCAAAACTCAAGATTCCTCACCCATAAGAATCATGGAAAACAAAACATTGCTTCGCAAAATAGCCCAAAAATGGTCCCATTTTTCAGAGTTGGTGATGTTTCAACACTCTGTTTTTTCCCTCCCTTTTATTTTTATTGCTATGTTGGTAGCCTCTTATCATGAAAATGGTTCAGGATGGTTCGGTTGGAGACTTCTTTTTTTAGGAGTAATCGCAGCGGTGAGTGCAAGAAATTATGCCATGGGTGTCAACCGTTATCTTGACAGAGATATTGACAGTTTAAACCCACGTACCAAAGGAAGACCTTCTGTGGATGGGAGAGTTTCTTCTGCTGAGATACGGTTTTTTATTGTAGTGAATGCCTTGGTGTTCGTGGCAACTTCTTACTTTGTTAATCTATTGGCGTTACAGCTCTCAATCCCTATTTTATTCATCTTGGGGGGATATACTTTTTTTAAGCGGTTCTCTTCGATGGCACATCTCATTTTGGGTGTGAGTTTAGGTTTGGCTCCTATTGCGGGTGTGGTCGCAGTACAAGGGGAGATTACACAATGGTCATTGATGTTGGCAGTAGGGGTGATGTTTTGGGTCGCTGGTTTTGATCTGCTTTATTCATTGCAAGATATGGCATTTGATCAAGCCAATGGGTTACACTCAATCCCGTCAAAATTTGGTCCTCAGCGTACAATGTGGATCGCGCGCTTTTTTCATGTAATGGCAGTGGTTTTTTGGATATTCTTTGTTTTTCAAGCCAATTTAGGGATGTGGGCGAATGTTGCCTTGTTTATCTCTGCAGGTATGTTAGGGTATGAACATTATCTTGTCAACAAAGACTTTACGAAAATTGACAAAGCATTTTTTACTGTGAACGGTTATTTGGGTTTTATTTTTTTATTTTTTATTATTGTGGAGGTGATATAGATGGATATGGTAGAGATAACACCAGCTTCAGTTGGGATATTGTTAGTCATTATTTTAGTGATGGTGATACGAGAAAATTTTAAATTAGGGAAAGAAAACAGTCAATTAAGAGATAAACGTACCCATCATACGACTCAAAAAAAAGATCAAGAACATACACAAGATCAAGAGATTCAAAAAGAGATAGAAGAGAGTACCCAAGAAGTATCGCATTATGATCAAGCTAAAGAGATGCTACATAAGGGGATAGCTCCGGATATCATATCAGAAAAATTAGGGATACCTCTTACAGAGATAAATCTCATGGTTAAATTTGAAAAGATCAAACAGAGGGGATGATGAAACTAATGGGGTGGGATGATCTTTTAGCGGATGCCTACGACACGTTAGAAGATTCGTATAAAACATTTTTAGAAAAAGATCAACATTATTTTCCTTCAAAAGAAAATTATTTCAATGCTTTTAAGACGTTACCAAAGAGTGAGGTGAAATATATCTTGTTTGGGCAAGATCCTTATCCCAGAAAAGAGAGTGCAGGGGGATATGCATTTATCGATATGAAAGTGAAACATCTTTTTTCATCTTCAGGGCTAAGTAAAGAGGTCAACCGTGCGACAAGCCTTCGT
>JBEAQM010000114.1:0-5092 GCA_041163845.1 Pseudomonadota bacterium
GGAAAGCGCTCATAGAAATGCTCCATCACTTCAAACATGGAGTACATGCACACAATGAAATACTCGGTATTCCTGATGTGAGTATCAATCTTGCGATTGTTACAACACAAGAGGATGGAAAGATTACAATACAGACGAGCGGACGTGCGATGGATGGTGAAAAACTTGATGCACTTTCTACTGAAACGATCGGCTATTTTGGTGGGTATGGGTATGAAGTGATGCTTGAAGATAAGTACCCCGCTTGGAAACCAGATATTACCGATTTTACACAACTGGTCAGTGATAAAATCCAAGAGGTATTTGAAAAAACGAAAATGATGGCGATCCATGCAGGTCTAGAGTGTGGTGTGATAGCCAAAAAATATCCACAGATGAAATTCGCTTCTATTGGTCCGACAATCCGTTATCCACATTCCACACGTGAAATGGTCAATCTTGATTCTGTAGAGCGTACGTTTAAAGTGGTCCAAAAAATCATCCAATCAGTTTAACTTATTCTATTTAGCGTTACAATAAAAATAGATGAATCATGGTACAAGATAAAGGAGTGAGGATGAAAACAATATTTGAGAGTTTAAAGCAATTAAGAAAAGAGGTTCAAGAGAAGAAAGCCACACTGCTTCTTGATGAGCTTGAAAAGAGTTTTCATTTACTTAAAACCAAAAGTGGGTTAACACAACTTCTTAACAAGAAAAAACTTTCAAAAATTGTACGTAATGTCGCTTATGAAGAGGAACTCAAATCGCTTCAGGTAGAGCTGATCAAACTTCAAAATTGGATTTTTGAAAACAACAAACGGGTGATGATTATTTTTGAAGGGCGTGATGCCGCAGGTAAAGGGGGTGCGATTAAACGGTTTACCCAATATCTCAATCCTAGAAAATTCAGAGTGGTTGCGCTTCAGAAACCGACAGAGGTAGAGACAGGGCAGTTTTATTTTCAACGTTATTTTAAACACCTCCCTAATGCAGGAGAGATCGCTTTTTTCGATAGATCTTGGTATAACCGTGCGATCGTTGAGCCTGTATTTGATTTTTGTACCCCTAAACAGTATGAGCGTTTTATGAAAGAGGTGCCTGAGATTGAGCATGCACTGATTGATGATGGGATTATTTTGATCAAGTTTTGGTTTTCCATTTCTAAAGATACCCAGCAAAAACGATTCAAAGAGCGGATGAGTAATCCACTCAAACATTGGAAACTCAGTCCAGTCGATGAAAAAGCGCAAGAAGTATGGGATAAAGTGACCGAGTACAAAGAAGAGATGTTTTCTCGTAGCCATACGAGTTATGCACCATGGATCATTGTCGATAGCAATGATAAGCAAAAAGCACGATTAGAGTCGATACGTTATGTCTTATCCAAGATAGACTATGATGGGAAAAAGGATGCCAAGATTCATTTGCATCATGATCCAGAAGTGGTAGAACGGTACCATAAAAGGTCACATCAAGAGAAGTGATTAGACTTTAAATCCCTCTTTACTTTTGCAGTGTAGTTGCATAAAACACCCTTCACATTCAGGTTTGACTGCTTTACATTTGTAACGTCCGAAGAGTACCATGGCTTGATGCAAGCGGTGAAGATTGGTTTTAAATTTTTTTGTTAATTCTTCTTCGCATTTGAGTGCAGTGGTTGCGTTAGACAGACCTAATCGATGTGCCACTCTAAAGACATGGGTATCAACTGCCATAAGATTTGCTTCTGTGTATTCGATCATCACGACGTTAGCGGTTTTTTGTCCTACGCCGGAGAGGGTCACTAACGCATCACGCTCGAGTGGGATTTCACCTTTATGATCTTTGACAACACTTTGCGCCATTTTGATGAGATTTTGTGCTTTGTTATTAAAGAATGAGCAACTGTTAATGTATGACTTGACTTCATCCAAATTGGCATTGGCTAAAGCCACAGGGTCGGGGTAAGCTTCAAAAAGAGCAGGGGTGATGATGTTGACACGTTTATCGGTACATTGGGCAGAAAGCATCACGGCGATGAGGAGTTCATAAAGATTTTTATAGCTTAATTCTGTCACAGAATCGGGATAATGTGTAAGAAAAATTTGTTTGATCTCTTCGATCTCTTGTTTGTTGGATAGTTTCACTTTTTTCATCGATTTTACCTTTTTAGAAGGGATATGTTAACACATTAATAATTGATTTACCCAACGGGTATATACTAATTGCTAAAATTTGGTCAACAAGGATTATTTACAATGTTAAAGCTTACAAAAACATCACTACTCGCTGCTGCAATTTTGGCTACGTCACTTTCAGCTTCGGATATATTGGTTACGGTCAATGGCAAGAATATCACAAAACAAGATGCAGAACAACTTGTAGCGACACAAGCGCCACAAATGACTTTTGCCAAACTTGATCCAAATCAACAAAAAGTGGTAGTAGGTCAATTGATCGAAGAGGTGCTTTTTACAGAACTTGCCTTGAAAGAAGGGATCGATAAAAAACCTGAATTTCAAAGAAATATGGAGAAGCTAAAAGATAGACTTCTTTTGAGTATGTGGATGAAAACACAGATGGATAATGCCATCGTTAGTGACAGTGAAGCGAAAGATTTTTATGACAAAAACCGTGATAAATTCTTAGGTAAAGACTCTGCACATGCCAGACATATTTTAGTGAAAACAAAACAAGAAGCTCAAGAGATTATCGATGTATTGAAATCTTTAAAAGGTGAAGCATTAAAAGCAAAATTCATTGAATTAGCTAAAGAAAAATCGACAGGACCTACAGGACCAAAAGGTGGAGATTTAGGTACATTTACTAAAGAACAAATGGTTCCTGAATTTTCAGATGCCGTATGGACACTAGAAAAAGGGCAAATTACTAAAGAGCCAGTACAAACCCAGTTTGGTTTTCATGTGATCTATCTCGAAGAGAAAACCACCGCAAAACCAACACCATATAAAGAGGTAAAAGAGGGAATCATCAATTCACTCAAACAAAAACAATTTGGTGAAAAGATCACAGAGATCGCTAAAGAGCTGAAGAAAAAAGCTCAAATTCAAGAGATCACAACCACAAAGTAATTAGGATCATAGAGATGAAATTTTTCAGAACGTTTAGTATAAGTGCCGTATTGGTGTGTAATGTCGTACATGCAGATGCTTTAAAAAATAATTTAACCAATATGCTCCAAGAAAAAGAGAAACCAGCGATGGTCAATCTGAATCAACTCAGTTTGAATGCTGCACCCAAAAAAATAAATTCAAGACCGTCCAATACAGTCGTAGCAACAGTTAATGGACATAAAATTATTAAGAAAGAAGCGGATGGATATCTCAAAGAGCGTACGCAAGGTAAGGTAAACAATTTTGATATGTTACCGCCACAACAACGCAAACAGTTGGTTCAGGAGTTGGCGTTGCCGATAGTGGTTTTAGAAGCTGCGAAAAAAGAGTTACCTAAAGAAGAACAAGAGAGTGTTTGGGGTCGTGCATGGGTCCAGAAGGAAGCACGTAAAGTACAAATCAGCGATGATGAGGTCATCGGTGTTTATAATGAGTTGAAAAAAGAGTATGAAGACCATAACGCTTCTATGAGCATCCCTCCGTTTGAAAAAGTGAAAAATAATCTCAAAGGACAAATGGTTGAGAAGAAAGTGATCGATACACTCATGAAAGATGTAAAAATTACGATCAAATAATAGAATTAATTCGGTAGAATACGCTACCAATAAAAAAAGGAAAAAAATGAAAAAAACTTTGGCGATAGTAGGATTAACTTTGGCATTAACAACTCCTCAATTATTTGCTGTAACAGCAGGTACAGTAAACGGGATGGAAATCAGTGTAGAGGAAGCAAACCAAGTATTGAAAAATGCACGTGAAGGTAAGCAAGAGTGGAGCAAGTTGAACACAGAAGAGAAAAAGCAATTGATCCAAATGATGTCCGTGGGTAAACTCATCGGTGTAGAGTCAAAAAAAGTACTTACACAGCAAGAGAAGGATGCCGCTATTTCAACATACTGGATGCAAAAAAAGATTTCAACCACGCCTATCACAGATCAAGAAGCGCAAGCAGCATACAACAGGGTAAAAGAAGCAGCTAAAAAAGCAAAAAATAAACAAGAGATGCCACCATTTGAAGCGGTCAAAAATAACATTAAAATGCAACTAGCACAAGAAAAAGTGGTAGGTGAATTAATTAAAAGTGCGAAGATCGACGTAAAATAATTTTTTGAACACAGTGAAGGAAAAATCAGATATGTCTACAAAAATTTTAGATGTTGTACCCGCTGGTGTGGTTACAGGAGATAACTTACAAAAACTCTTTGAGATCGCAAAAGAAGAAGCATTTGCTCTTCCTGCGGTAAATGTTGTCAGTACTTCGTCCGTCAATGCAGTACTTGAAGCAGCAAAAAAAGTGAACTCTCCAGTGATCATCCAATTTTCCAATGGTGGGGGTGCTTACTATGCAGGAAAAGGGCTTCCTTCAGATGAAGCAGCGATTTTAGGTTCTATCTCAGGTGCACAGCATGTCCATACTGTAGCCAAGGCGTATGGTGTGCCAGTGGTGATTCATACAGACCATGCAGCCAAAAAATTGCTGCCATGGATCGATGCGTTGCTTGACGCGAGTGAAGCACATTATCAAGTGCATGGTGTGCCACTTTTTTCGTCTCATATGCTAGACCTTTCAGAAGAGCCACTCGAAGAAAATATTGCTATTTGTAAAAGCTATCTAGAACGCATGAGTAAAATGGGTATGACACTTGAGATAGAACTGGGTGTAACTGGTGGTGAAGAAGATGGTGTAGATAACACCGATGTCGATAATGCACTACTTTATACGCAGCCTGAAGAGGTAGCATATGCCTATGAAGCGCTTAGCAAAGTGAGTGATAAATTTACTATCGCTGCATCTTTTGGGAATGTACATGGTGTCTATAAGCCAGGAAATGTGAAGCTTACTCCAAAGATACTTGATAACTCTCAAACCTATATACAAGAAAAATTTGGAACATCAGCAAAGCCTGTGAATTTTGTATTTCATGGTGGTTCAGGAAGTGAACTCAATGATATTCGTGAAGCGATCAGCTATGGCGCGATCAAAATGAATATTGATAC
>JBEAQM010000115.1:0-4493 GCA_041163845.1 Pseudomonadota bacterium
TAGGTTAAATTTTTGAATCGGTTCTTTGATTCTGATTTCACACTTATCACCAGCGCAGTATTTAGCATTTTCTTTTGTGATAAGGGTATACATCCAGCATCCCACACAGATAGAGAAAACACTCTCCATAAAAGTTAAAACAAGACATAGCACGCAGATCATCACTTTGTAAAATGAAATATCCCAATTGAGGACAAACCAATACATCGCTGGCATGAGAATCACAATACCTAAAGTCCAAGCAAACCTTTTTTGTAATGCGCCAACATATTCTGGTTTGTGATTTTGGGTCATAAATTTACCCATGAGCATCGATGGTGCATATTGTGGGTTAATAATTCTAATCACAAAATCGATAAATAAAAATGTAAGGTAAACCTTTGCTACAATAGGATGGTTAAATCCGATAGCGATAAAAAGAACGATCAGTCCTGTAAAGCCTAATATACCAGCTGCGGCACTCACTTCTCGTTCATTGAGTACACCCACTTCATACCCAGGAACTTTGATCCCGTAATCCCATAAAAAATTGTGTAATGTCATGAAGCTCCTTTTTATGAAACCACGCGAGTTTCATTGGCTCCTAGTTCGATGACTTGCCAAGGTAACCCTTGTTTGTTGAGCTCTTCCATAAATGGGTCCGGATCGAGTTGCTCCATATTGAAGACACCTTTTCCTTGCCATTTTCCTTCAAGCATCAGTTTTGCACCGATCATCGCAGGTACGCCAGTCGTATAGCTTACCCCTTGGCTCATCACTTCAGCATAACACGCTTCATGGTCTTTGACTTGATAGATATAAATCGCTTTCTCTTCCCCATTTTTGATCCCCTTAGCAAAAATCCCTATATTGGTTTTCCCTTTGGTTCGTGGACCTAAGCTCCCTGGATCTGGTAGAAGGGTTTTGAGAAATTCGATAGGGACAATTTGCATCCCTTTATGTGCAACTGGTTCAATCCCTAACATCCCTACATTTTGGAGCACTTCCATGTGTTTGAGGTAGCTTGCGCCAAAAGTCATAAAGAAACGGATACGCTTGAGTCCTTTGATATGTTTGACCAAACTTTCCATCTCTTCATGATACAGCAAATAGCTGTCTTTAGGTCCCACTTCTGGATAATCCCATACTTGCATGATCTCCATAGGTGCGGTCTCGATCCATGTCCCATTTTCCCAGTAGCGCCCTTTAGCTGAGACCTCACGAAGGTTGATCTCTGGGTTAAAGTTTGTAGCGAATGGATAGCCATGATCTCCTGCATTACAGTCTAAAATATCGATGGTATGGATCTCATCGAAATAGTGTTTTTGTGCATACGCACAGAAAACATTGGTCGCACCAGGGTCAAACCCACTCCCTAGAAGACCCATGATATTGGACTCTTTAAATTGTCCATCTCTTGCCCATTGTTCTTTGTACTCGAACTTGGCTTCGTCTGGGTGTTCATAGTTGGCTGTGTCAAGGTAGTCTACACCACACTGGCTACATGCATCCATGATCGTCAAATCTTGATAAGGCAAAGCGACGTTGATAACGATAGAAGCATCGGTACTTTGGATCAGTTTGACCAATTCAGGTACACTGTCTGCATCGACTTTGGCTGTTTGGATGGTGATGTCAAGTTTATTTTTGATATTGGTTGCAATTTCATCGCATTTACTGAGTGTACGGCTTGCAAGGGTGATCTCTCCGAATGTATCGGTATTCATCGCACATTTAAACGCGACGACATTACCAACACCACCTGCACCGATGATAAGGGTTTTTGTAGACATGGGAACTCCTGGCTTTTTAATGGGTGTTATTCTATCACAAATAGTAACGATTTAAAATAGCGGTTAACAAAAAAAGTAACGGAATAAAAAGAAGGGTGCTTAATAAAATGAGCGAAGTGACATCTTTAGGTTTACACTCATACAAAGAGGCAAGATTGATGTTCGCTACTGCAAGTGGCACCATCATCTCCATCAAGATAATCCCTTGCACAAAAGCTGAGAGATGGGTAAATGAGAGGATAAAAGCGGTTGACAAGGGTACGATAATGAATTTTTGTGAAATGGTCCCTATGAAAAGCTTTGGATGTAGCTGTTTTATCTCAATCCCATAAAGGAAAGTGCCAAGTAAAAAAAGTTGTACGACGATCCCTGCATAGGCACCCATTTTAAAAAACACTTCTATTTGGGGGACAAGTTGTATTTCATAGATATTAAGCAATAGTGCTACTATCGAAGCAGGAATAATAGGAATTTTGATGATATTCACAAGTGATTGTTTGACACTAAAAGAGCCTCTAGAATAGAGATAGACGCCGAGGATATAAACCACAAATACATTTGCGATATTGATCAATGTCGTATAAATCACGCTCTCTTCTCCAAAAAGTGCAATACCCAAAGGAATGCCTATATTTCCTGTATTTCCTACGAACCCAGCGATACTGAAAATCGCACGCTCTTTGGTGTCTGCAAATAACATTCTACCCACCACTAAAGTAGGGATCAAAATCACTAAAATACTCCCTAAATAGAGCAGTGGTACATAGAGATGATCCAGATGGAGTTTTGCCGTGCTAAACCCCCAGACAGTGACAAAAGGTTGGGTGAAATAGACAGACATTAAGGTGAGTGTTTTAGGATGCATATCCTCTTGAAAAATACGTTTAGCGAGGTAGCCTAGTATGATAAAGGCATATACAAAAAGGATCGAAAGGAGTGTGGTTGTCATGATGGGATTATATCATTAACATATTTTAGATATGATTCTTTAATTTTGAATTTTTAGGATCAATTATGGATTTTTCATCTTTAGAGACGTGGGGATATTTCGCTATTGCATTTTTTGCTTTTGGTGGGTCTCTTTTTATTGTCGCAGCAGCAGGTGTGTTCTCTTATATGGGGAAGATGGATTTGAGCGTTGCATTGACTATAGCAACACTTTCAAATTTTGCTGGGGATATGTTTTTGTTTTACCTTGGGAAATACCAAAAAGAGAGTATCAAACCCTATTTTGTAAAGCATAAACGTAAGATCGCACTAGCGACACTTATCATGCGTAAATACGGGGTGTTTGCGATCTTTATACAGAAATTTTTGTATGGAATAAAAACACTCGTCCCACTCTCGATGGCATTGGCAAAATATGATTTTAAAAAATTTGGATTTTATAATGTATTTGCCTCTATTTTGTTCGTATTGGTCATAGGGTTAAGTGCGTACTATTCTAGCGATATGATCATCAGTATTTTTGGCTATATCCAAACCCATCCTTGGATCGCACCTTTGGTTTTATTTACGATTATAGGGATGATTTGGTTCGGCATGGAGAAGATGACGAAGAAAAAATAGGCGAGAGGGTATTATGCTTTTGTTGGCAGTATTTTCAAAAGGAAGTAGCCAAGCAAACCTGAAAAAAGTGAAGCGATCAAAATCCCCATTTTGGCTTGAAAAATAAGTTCAGGCTGCCCCAAAAAGGCAAGTTCTGCGACAAAAATAGACATGGTAAATCCAATACCCCCTAAAAAAGCGACTCCAAAGATTTGAAGCATGGTGCTATCAGCAGGTAATGTAGCGATCTTGAGTCTGATCGCAAGCCAAGAGACACCAAATATCCCCACTACTTTCCCCAAGATCAATCCAGCGATAACCCCTAGTGAGACAGGTTCGAATACCGTTGTCTTCAATGAATCAAAATCGATACTGATTCCCGCATTTGCCAATGCAAATAATGGGATAATAATTAATGATACCGGAAGATGCAAGTCATGCTCCAGTCTTCCCGCGGGTGTGCCGACAGAATCGATCTTGTCTTTGATATTTATCAAGATCGCTTTTTGTTGTTCGTGTAGCATATGATCGGTTGTGACAGGGTATCTTCCATATGCCACAAGAAGCTCTTTGGTATCTTCTACAAAAGTTGCAGGCGTTCTTTTGGGGGTGGAAGGGATAGTAAGCGCTGCAATGACACCAGCTATGGTCGCATGCACACCTGATTCGAGCATGAAAAACCACATAAACAATCCTACGATAAAGTAAGGAAGCACCATATGGATACCAAATCGGTTAAAAGAGAGCATAATCAAGAACATGATCCCTGCTAAAATAAGCGGTGTATATTGGATGGTTTCAGTATAAAAGATCGCTATCACCACTACAGCACCAAGATCATCTACGATAGCAAGTGCGACAAGAAAAGTGACAAGTGCAGTTGGCACCCTTTTGCCTAAAAGAACCAATGCGCTAATCGCAAATGCAATATCTGTTGCCATTGGTATTCCCCAGCCTGAAGCTTCTGACGTTCCATTGTTGATCGTTAGGTAGATGAGGGCAGGGAATATCATCCCACCAAGGGCAGCCAAAATGGGCAAGAGGGCGATTTTGAAATTTGCCAATTCCCCTGCGGTAATTTCCCTTTTTATTTCCAATCCGATGATAAAGAAAAATACTGCCATAAGACCATCATTGATCCAGTGATGCAATGAATGGGAAAGTGTCCATGAA
>JBEAQM010000116.1:0-6540 GCA_041163845.1 Pseudomonadota bacterium
TTGATATTTGACAATCAATACATTCAAGAGAGAATTAAAAAAACTGAAAAACTACGAGAAGAAGGGATCAACCCTTACCCTAACCAAATCAAAAAAGGGACACCTTCAAAAACATTCTTAAATGAGTGTGCGTATATCACACAACAAGAAGGTGAAGAAAAAAAAGATGAAACCAAAACCTTCTCTTTGACTGGGAGAATCAAATTTATCCGTATTATGGGAAAAGCAGCATTTGCGAAAATAGAAGATGCTGAGGGATTGGTACAAATTTATTATAATCGAGATGATCTACCTGAAAATTTCTACAATGAGATCGCCAAAAAACTGTTTGAGGTGGGAGACATTATAGAGGCGACTGGGTACCCTTTTGTCACACAAACGGGTGAAATTACTTTGCATTGTAAAACAATGAATATTGTCTCAAAAGCGATCTCTCCTCTGCCTGAAAAATTTCATGGTTTACAAGACCAAGAGCTTCGATACAGACAACGTTACCTTGATATGATTATGAATCCAGAAGTAAAAAACACTTTTGTGATGAGAAGTAAAATCGTCTCTTTAGTGAGAAGATTTTTTGAAGAAAAAAGTTTTCTTGAAGTAGAAACACCGATGATGCACCCTATCCCTGGTGGTGCAAATGCAAGACCATTTGTGACGCATCATAATGCTCTGGATGTGGAACGCTACCTTCGTATCGCACCAGAGCTTTATCTCAAACGTCTTATTGTCGGAGGGATGGAAGCTGTTTTTGAGATCAACCGAAACTTTAGAAACGAAGGGATGGACCATACCCACAACCCTGAGTTTACGATGATCGAATTTTATTGGGCATATAAAACCTATATCGAATTAATGGAAATTTCAGAAGAGCTTTTTGACTATCTCTTTGAGAAACTTGGCTTAGAAAAAACCCTTACGTACGGAGAAATGCAGATCAATTTTTCGACCCCTTTTGCGAAAGTGCCTTATATCAAATCTCTTACAACTATCGGGGAAGTACCTGCCGATATCGTCTATGATAAAGAGAAAATTTTGTCTTATCTGCAAAAACATAATGTAAAAGTCGATCCAAACCTTTCATTGGGGTATTTGCAAGCAGAACTGTTTGATGCATTTGTAGAAGGTAAACTGATCAATCCAACGTTCATTACCGATTTCCCGATCGATATCTCCCCACTAGCCAGACGTAGTGACAGTAACCCTGATATCGCAGAGCGTTTTGAGCTTTTCATTGCAGGAAAAGAGATTGCCAATGGTTTCTCTGAACTTAATGATCCCATCGATCAGTACGAACGTTTCAAGAAACAAGTCGATGCCAAAGAAGCAACGGGTGATGATGAAGCAATGCATATGGATACTGACTATGTAAAAGCACTCAGTTATGGTATGACACCCACTGCAGGTGAAGGTATCGGGATCGATAGACTGGTGATGATGCTTACCAACCACCACTCTATCAGAGATGTCCTCCTCTTCCCTGCGATGAAACCAGAAGCAAAAGTAGACGTGCCGGTGATTACAGATGAAAATCGGTGCAAAAAATGTGGCAACGAAAACCTAGAAGAACTCAAACCAGCCAAAAATGGTAAAGGGATGTTCTGTATCGATGTAGCTGCATGTAAAGAGAGAGCAGCGCAAAAATAAAAGCAAAAATTGGGTATAAATCCAACATAAAACTGAAAAAAAGGATACCGTATGAGTTATGCGATAGAGAGCTTTGATCCGGAAATTTTTGAAGCGATAAAAAATGAAAGAGAGAGACAAACCGATCACCTTGAGATGATTGCAAGTGAAAACTTCACCATTCCAGCAGTCATGGAAGCGATGGGTTCAGTCTTCACGAATAAATATGCTGAAGGGTATCCTTATAAAAGATATTATGGCGGATGTGAATTTGCCGATCAGGTAGAACAACTTGCGATCGATAGAGCATGCCAACTTTTTAACTGTAACTATGCCAATGTACAACCACACTCTGGTTCTCAAGCCAATGGTGCCGTATATGCAGCATTGCTTAAAGCGGGAGAAAAAATTCTTGGTATGGACTTAAGTCATGGTGGTCACCTGACACATGGTTCTAAACCAAGCTTCTCTGGGAAAAACTACTCTTCATTTACCTATGGTGTAGAGCTAGATGGTCGCATCAATTATGACAAAGTCATGGAGATCGCAAAGATCGTACAACCTCAAATCATCGTATGCGGTGCTTCAGCCTATGCAAGAGAGATTGACTTTAAAAAATTTAGAGAGATTGCGGATGCAGTAGGTGCTATTTTATTCGCAGATATCGCCCACATCGCTGGACTAGTCTGTGCAGGTGAACACCCTAGCCCATTCCCGTATGCTGACGTCGTCACTACGACCACACATAAAACACTTGCAGGTCCTCGTGGCGGGATGATTATGACGAATGATGAAGAAATTGCAAAGAAAATTAACTCTGCAATCTTCCCAGGACTTCAAGGTGGTCCACTTGTACATGTCATCGCAGCAAAAGCGGTAGGATTCAAACATAACCTTAGTGATGCATGGAAAGTCTATGCAAAACAAGTGAAAGCCAATGCAACAAAACTTGCAGAAGTTCTTATCTCAAGAGGATATGATGTGGTCTCTGGCGGGACAGACAACCACCTTGTTCTTCTCTCCTTCTTAAACAAAGATTTTTCAGGGAAAGATGCCGATGCAGCATTAGGAGCAGCGGGGATTACAGTAAACAAAAACACTGTTCCTGGGGAAACAAGAAGCCCATTTGTTACTTCTGGTGTGCGTATTGGTTCTCCTGCACTTACAAGCAGAGGGATGAAAGAGAAAGAGTTCGAAATTATCGCAAATAAAATCGCTGATGTACTTGACCATATCAACGACACAGCCCTTCATGCAAAAATCAAAGAAGAGATGAAAACATTGGCGCAAGATTTTATCATCTACGATAAACCGATCTATTAATAGGACGTTTTTTGAATAAAATTCAAAAATTGACCTTAACGATGGTTTCTCTTGACTGGAGGACCCATCGACAATACCATTTATCCTTTTCGAGACTAGCTCATTGAAAGTTTTTGATCTAGAACTCTTTGACGACCACTACTATATCAAACGCAACACCATCATAGAGAAAATCGAGTTTGACAATCGCACGTTTTATGCTAAGTTTGAACGAATAAAAGAACCGCTTACCCTGCTACTTGTAGAACAACACCTCAGCAGACAATACACCATAGCAGCCCCTTTACTTAAAGACAATCACACCAACTATCTTGTCATTGAATATAAAGGAGAAGAGTACCTAAGGTTTCAACACTTAGTCAAACACCTTTGTACTTCGATGGCTATTGAGGATTATGCTATTTATCAAGGCAAAGATATCGAGCGGGTCCAAATCTTTATCCATGTCGATCATTTCTCTTTAGAAGAAGCCGATGCCACACTGCAACGCATCTCTAACGCGCTTAAAGAAAAAATGACTCAAAAATGGAAATGTCTCCCTTCACTTTCCCTTCCAGAAGCCTACAATATCGTTACACTTCCTTACCAAAAAATAGAACTTTAACGACCTTTTTTTTAAAAACTATAAAACACACTGATCAAAATCGTTGTCGCTTCAAATGTGTTTTTCGCATTAAAATCTTGATATCCCCCTACCAAAAGAGACATTTTTTCATTCAGTTTCAAAATCCCTTCTACCCCAAAATTCCATCTACTAGAATAGGTATCAAGGTCCTCAATCGCATTTGTTTCATTGTCGTTATTCCATTGATAAGAGAGGTTAGGTCCTATGACAAAATTCCGGCTTACAACATAACCACATACAGATTCAATCGCATAACTATCCCCTAGCTTCACGGATGTATCATTATTTTTAAAATGATATTTATATTTAACCGCTCCATCAAAGATCACCCTCCCAATCGTTTTGTGCAAATAAAATTCAAAACTACTACTGTAATGTCCACTCCCATTATTGATCGTTTTAGATGGATCGAATCTACCCGTAGGCAACTGTAGATTGAACAAAACACCCAGTTCGGTATCTTCAAAATCATTAGGGATAAAATAACCAACCCCGATAGTAATATCACCCAAACCTAATCTATTTTCATCGAGTGATACAAGCTCTTGTTTTTTATAAGGAAGTATGATTTGATAGACAAAATCCCCTTGGTAAAGAATAGGTCTGAGGGTATATTGAAAAAGTTCATATCCCAACTGGTTTGTCGTGACATCACCATCGATATTTTTAAGGTTATCGGCTGTAGCAAGAGTAAAATACTGCCCCACAAGTAGGGTGTCGGGTAAATGTGTCGCTGTGCCGATATGGACCCCATAAAGCTGCACAACAAAAGTACCAAGAATTACCAAACGCTTTATCAAAAATAAACTCCCCTCTTCATTAAATCATCGCATCATAGCACATTAACGTTAAATGACTATAGATAAAATATGATATAATCAGTCCAAAATTACTTTTGGAGCCTTTTGACTTATGCGTGACCACAATCTTAATGACCTTATAATCGATGATATCGAACCAAAAAACAGCAAAACAAAAAGTCTTTTGACTATTATTTCACTCTTTGTGATTATCCTTTTTGTGGTGATTATTATCACAAAAATCCTGATCAATTCTCCACAAGAAGAACAACCTGTAGCGCAAAATGACAACCCTTCGATGATCGCACCCGAACTCAAATTACAAGAAAATACCCTTCCACAAGATCCTCTAGAAACAAATCAAAGTGAAAGTTCACTCTCTAACATCCTCGAAGAAACTACCCCTGCCCCTGTCGATACACCTAGCTCTGAGACAAAAGAAGCACTTACCCCTGACGCAGTAGCACCAGAGGCAAAAACAACAATGGAACAAACATCTGTAAACAACCAGATAAAGCAAACAAGCCCTATCACTCCACCAGAAGACAAAAGTGTTGAACCTGCACCGATCGAAGAAAAAAAACCAGAACCCCTCCAACCTAAAATCACACCAAAACCTGTGGTAAAAAAAGTCACAAAACCAAAACCAACAGTGAATCTGCAAACCTATTACATCCAGGTGGGCTCTTTCTCAACAACACCAAATGATCGGTTTATTTCGGTCATAAAAAATAGAGGCTTTGAGTACCAAATTCAAACACACAACGGTGTGAAAAAAATCCTAATAGGTCCTTACAAAGGGAGAGCCGCTGTCGATCAAGCATTACCACAGATTAGAAACCTGATCACCAAAAGTGCCTTTGTGGTGGCAAAGTAACCGATGACACACAAAACAATTCTTTTTGACCAACTCACTCCTGTTGCCCTTTATGGAAAAATCAAAGAGATTTTTCCACAAGAAATCACAATGCTCTTTGAAAGTGTTGTGAACACCACCGAAGGGAATTTCTCATTCATCACAATCGGAGCCAAAGAGCGTTTACGTTATCAAAACAAAACCACACACTATACCGATCTATCAGGGACCCATAAAGTATTAGATGAGCATCCTTTTGATTTTTTAAAGTCGTATTATCAAAACATCGATACAGCGACCTATCAAGCAAAAGCATTAGAGATTGGGTTCTCTTTTGTCGATGGATTTATCGGGTTTATTGGTTATGATATGGTCAAAGTGTTTGAACCTGTCCTTGAAGCAAGTATGGATCCTCTCATGGACCCTCTTGGTACACCAGATTTGGATCTCGTCCGTCCAAAAATCATCATCGCATACTCACATAAAAATGCAAAACTCACGCTCATACTTAATGATGATAGTATGTCTGAGGGTATAGCCGCGATAGAAAATATCCTTTATCATAGTTGTACACCGATGCCATTAAAAGCTATCAAGCTTGAAGGAGAAGGGAAGTTTAGCATTGATGAAGCACGCTTCAAACAACTGGTCATTGACTCAAAAGAAAATATCCGTGCAGGAGATATTTTTCAAATCCTTATTTCAAATCGATATACCCAAAAAGGGCAAATCGATCCTCTCAGTTTTTACAGAGTTTTACGTTCAAAAAATCCTTCTCCTTATCTATTTTTGTTAGATTATGAAGATTTTTCGATCTGTGGGTCATCTCCAGAAGTGATGGTACGACTCACCGAAGGTGAGATTCTCTTGCGTCCTATTGCAGGGACACGCAAACGTGGACAAAACCACCACAGAGATAAAGAGCTTGAAGAAGAGATGCTCAACGATCCTAAAGAGCGTGCCGAGCACCTTATGCTCATCGATCTAGGAAGAAATGATGTAGGACGTGTCGCAAAAACGGGTACGGTTAAAGTCACCGATATGATGCGAGTAGAGCGTTACTCACATGTCATGCATATGGTTTCAGATGTCGAAGCAGAACTCGAAGAGAACAAAGATATGTTTGACCTCTTTGCTGCGACTTTTACAGCAGGTACCATGACAGGAGCACCTAAAATTGAAGCGATGAAACTCATTGCTCAATATGAAGGTCTCAAACGTGGTTTTTATTCTGGATCTGTTGGATACTTTGCCTTTAATGGCAATATGGATTCAGCGATCACAATACGTACTGCACTCATTCAGCCAAATGC
>JBEAQM010000117.1:0-5021 GCA_041163845.1 Pseudomonadota bacterium
GGATTTAGGGGTTAGTGTGGATGATATTGCATTTTTGGTGAATACCAATAAGGATGGATTGGCACTACAAGAAGCTGCCTACAATCAGGGGATAGCCACTATTTTGCAAACTTCAAGTTCATTGAAAAATGTACCAAAAATTGCGGCATTGGTAGCGATGGTAGAGTATCTTTTTTATGGAGAAACAATAGATGCACAAGCATTGCTTTTGAAGACAGGAAAGGTCGCAAAGGATTTAAATCTTTTATGGTTTTCAGTCTTTATGTCACCATTAGACGTATTAGATAGACTGGTGCGAGATTTTGGGTATTTTGATGGGGATATGAATATTCTTAAATTATTAGATTTTGCTTCACATTTTTCTAACATTCCCACTTTTTTAGATGAGTTTAAAACCTCTTCTATCCCAGTGGCTAGCAATTCAACACATGGTGCGAAGATCATGACAATTCATGGTTCCAAAGGGTTGGAATTTGAGTATGTCATCGTATTAGATAAGCTTACGAAGAAAAACAACGATAAATCAGCACTAATTTATCACTATGATGATCGGTTAATGATCGATAAGATACTCTACCGTATGCAAGGGCGTGAAAATTTTGATGCGACATACAAGCATATCTTAGAAGCACGTAAAATATCAGAAGCTAAAGACAGAAAAAATGTGCTCTATGTAGCATTGACAAGAGCTGTTGAGGCTTTGATTGTGATTAAAAAACCTGAAGATTCAGTTTTTGATGAGATTGGCTTAGAGGTTAGTTGTGTTGGTACCCTTACAAAAATAGTCAAGGAGACCAAGAAATCTAAAACAACAATACTTCCATCTGTAGCTATGACCCATTATGGCACTCAGAAAGTACTTTCTCTTCCAGAAGAGGAAGAGAAAGATCATGAAGCGATTCTTTTTGGTATAGCATTGCACTATACATTAGAGAATTTGGGGTATTTTAATTTAGATGCATTAGAATCCGCATTGATTGCATTAAAAAACCATTATGGGCAGCAACTCTCTTTTGATGTGCTACAGGAGATCAAAAAGCGGATTACAAATCTTATTCAGACGACATCGTTTCAAAACTTACTTGAGAATGCCAAGATTACTAAAGAGCAGTCTTTGAGTTATGGTGGTGAGCTCAAACAGATAGATCTTTTGTTGGAATACCAAGATAGTTGTATCGTGATAGATTATAAAAGTTCTAAAAAGTACCCCCTCAAGCATGAAAAACAGGTAAATTATTACCAAAAAGCGATAGAGAAGATCACAGGGAAACCCACACAAGGGGTGATTGTTTATCTATTGGAAGAGGGGATAGAGATAAAAAACTTAAATAAATCTTAACTTAAGAAAAAATTAAGTTTATTTGGGTACAATCCCTTTCACAAAAGAAGATTTAGTAGTTAAATCTTTGATTAAAATAAGGAAAATTCATGAAAATGACAGCAGTGCTTAAACCGGCTGAAGTACAACGTGACTGGGTTTTGATCGATGCAGAAGGTAAAACTTTTGGTCGTATCTTAACTGAAGTTGCGACACTTCTTAGAGGAAAACATAAACCATCATTTACCCCAAATGTTGATTGTGGTGATTATGTAGTGATTATCAATGCAAAAAAAGCGAAATTCACAGGTGTGAAGCTTCAAGACAAAGAATACTTTACGCACAGTGGATATTTTGGTTCTACAAAAAGTAAAAAACTCGATGATATGTTAGAAAACCACACAGAGAAACTTTACAGATTGGCTGTAAGAGGTATGCTCCCAAAAACAACACTTGGTAAAGCAATGCTCAAAAAGCTTAAAGTATATGCAGATGCTGAGCATCCACACACTGCACAAATTAATAAGGGAGCGTAAGTATGGCTACAATATACGCAACAGGAAAAAGAAAAGCAGCGATCGCAAAAGTATGGATCACTCCAGGTAAAGGCGATATGCTTATCAACGGTAAAACACTTGACCAATGGTTGGGTGGACATGAGACACTTAAAATGAAGGTAAGACTTCCACTTGAAGCTACGAAGCAACTTGATTCTATGAATATCAAGGCAACAACACTTGGTGGTGGATATGCGGCACAAGCAGATGCACTTAAGCATGGTATCACAAAAGCACTCGTAGAGTTTGAACCATCTTTCAGAGCAATTCTTAAACCTATGGGACTTCTTACTAGAGATTCAAGAGTAGTTGAAAGAAAGAAACCAGGAAAGAAAAAAGCAAGACGTTCTCCGCAGTTCTCAAAAAGATAATCGATCTTTTCTCAAAGCGTTGCTTTGGGAAATCTTTATGGAAATTTTCGATTTTTCTTCTGCCAAGGCTCCCTTGGCATTTTTATTTATTCCCTATTTTTTTATTTATTTTTATTTTTCGGTATGATTTAATAAAAAATATCTACAGGATACAAAAGAGTAATATATGACACTTTGGAAATATCAAGAATCAAAAGAAACCCATCTTCTTATCAAATTTTACAAAGAGGATCATGGCGAAGGTGAATACTTAGGTGATTTGGATGAAGAGACAATTAAAAAAATGATTTTGGACATCAAACCGGAGATTAATATTACACAAGCGTATGGAACGTTGGCTTATTTTGGGATGTTACCGATATTGGTGATTTATAAATAAGGAGATGTATCTTAGCTTAGGCTAAGATACAAGAGTTTAGTGACTTTTGCTCACGACAATAAGCATTTTGATGTTGATCACTAAAAATCTAAACAATTGCCAAATTTTACAGGTTCTCATCGCTCTTGCAAATTTTCCTGGGATCATCGTAAGGGCAAATTGTTCTTTAGCGAAATTTACTTCTTCATGTTTCATAGTTTTTCCTTCTAAATTTTATATGTTATTCTGGGATCAGCGTCCAGCCTGGCTTGAGTTTTGCTTTATAGATGAACATATAATGTAAGATATGTTTGATCCAGTGTCCAGCAAGACCGATTTCACCAAAAGTATAGTCTGTATCACGGCCTGTACCAGGGTATTTTTCAAAGTCTGGAACGACAGGATAGACTGTCATCGCAGCGGCTTGTCCATCAAAAATTCCTTTACCGGCACTGGCCACACATGCAGCACCCATTTCTGCCATAGAAGCTTCATGCAAGTGTGCATTTTCTCCATGTTTAACCATATCGCAAACTGAATGTGCTACTGCTTTACCGATAATACCTGCTGGCATCCCTGTTCTTGGTGGGGTAGGATTAATTGGTGTGCCATTTGGTGAACTCATTGGTTTTGAGATGAGGTGTGGTGGGGCAAATGCGATACCAGCAGCAAAGATATTTTTAAAAGTTGGGTTTTGATACGTTCTTGGCCAGTCTGATGCTTTCCAATTTTCATACGCTCCAGCGTCATACTTCGCATCTACTTTCATAAATCCATTTGGTGCGAAGAGCGTTTGCGTGATGTCTGATCCATCTTTATCATAGGCTTTAAGTCCGACACCAGCAAATGGTGGGATCAGCATCGCAAAGTCAAACTTCTCTTCCCCCATCGATCCATCGAGTAATTCATAATTGATTTTACCTTTTGATACTTTACTGACATGAGCACCGATGATCCACTCGACATTTCTTTCTGCATAAAGAGACTCTGCAAAGAGTTTAGAACTTACCGCATAGCCACCGACTTTCATGTGAAGTCCACCCATACCAAAATCTCCAAGGAAAGCTTCATTTGAGATCCACTTGATATCTAACATATCACGGATACCCGCTTTACGCGCTTCGTGTTCGATGTTGAAGATATACTCAAAAGCAGCCCCTTGACAGGTACACATACCGTGTCCAGTCCCTACAAGAAGTTTTTGACGCTCTCCCGCTTTTGCTTTTTCAAAGATTTTGTTGAGTTCTGCATTGGCATGAACGGCGTGATCTGCTGTACACACAGAAACAGTATGTTTGCCGATCTCGCCTTTGCCGTTTCCAAGTCCATCAGTGGCATCAAAGTTCAGTTTTGGTCCCGTTGCATTAATGAGGTAATCATAGGTGACTTCTTCGGTTTGACCTCGTGTCTCTTCTTTCGTAGATTCGATCGTAATATAAGGGGTATTGTTTTCCGATTTTCCATTTGGATGGATAGAAACTGCTTTTGCTTGACGGTAGTCAATCCCCGCTTTTTTATAGACAGGCGCAAGTGGGAAAACGACGTCCTCTTTTGTCATTTGCCCTACACCTACCCAAATATTTGATGGGATCCAGTTCCATTGTGAATTGGGTGTCACTACCACCACTTCATGTTCTTTACCTAGCCATTTTTTAGCAAATGTTGCAGCGGTGTGCCCAGCAACACCACCTCCCATTATGACGATTCGTGCCATGTTGTTTCCTTTTACATTGATATGTATATAAAGTCTAAGATACCCATCTTTAAAACAAAGTTAAAATGATTGGATTTATCTATCGGAGGCTATGTATCCAGGGTTTATCAGATAACATATGGCTTTATGAAGCTTCAATTTGAGCAAATAGTATAAATTTCATTGATGAAATTCAGAGTTATAATGTATGAATTTAAAATATGTTAAACTTTTGCAAATTTTGGGTTGAAAGATGATAAATGAGAGAAATTTTTGAAATATTATTGGCGCCTATACGTGCGATTAGACGTCGGTATATACCACTTCTTTTAATCTATTTTGCGTATGGAGCTAGTGGTTTTTCTGCGGTCGCAGAAACCTTTTGGGTTAAAGAAAAGCTCCATCTCTCAGCAGAAGATTTGATCTCTTTAGGTGTATGGCTCACTGTTCCTTGGACGATCAAAATGATCTTTGGGCAAATGGTCGATTCTTTTACGTTGTTTGGCTCCAACAGAAAAATCTATGTTTTTATCGGCGCATTTTTGATGACAGTTGGGATTATATTGATGATTGGATTGGTTTCTGATGCTTTATGGCTTGCATCTTATCCGAAAGAAAAAGTGTATATCTTCGCATCTGTCACCTCTGTTGTTGGATTTGTACTTCAGGATGTGGTTGCAGATACGATGAGTACAGAAGTGGTCGATAAAACACAAACCAAAGA
>JBEAQM010000118.1:0-3292 GCA_041163845.1 Pseudomonadota bacterium
AAGAAAAATTTGGAACATCAGCAAAGCCTGTGAATTTTGTATTTCATGGTGGTTCAGGAAGTGAACTCAATGATATTCGTGAAGCGATCAGCTATGGCGCGATCAAAATGAATATTGATACGGATACCCAATGGGCATTTTGGGATGGTGTCAGAGGCTATGAAAAAGCTAAACATGACTACTTGCAAGGGCAGATCGGTAACCCTGAAGGTGAAGATAAGCCAAACAAAAATTATTATGATCCACGTAAATGGCTCAGAGCGGGTGAGGAAGCGATGGTTGCTAGATTAGAGCAAGCGTTTGCAGATCTCAATTGTGTGGGACGTAACTAAAATAGTTTTGCTGCCTTTTCTTTTTCATCCATTGTGGTGTTGTTTCTTACTTTACTTTTATAGAAAAGTAACAAAAGTCGTCTCTGCTCTCGAATCGCTTTGCTTTCAAGGGCGTTCGCAGAGACAGGGGCACACTTCGTGTGATTAATGAAAGATTTTATATGATGTTCAATTCTTCGGTTATTGAAACTATCTCTTTTAAGAATCAAACTTTTTATTTGAAACGGGATGATTTGATTCATCCTGATTTCTCTGGCAATAAAGCGCGTAAGTTTTATTATTATCTTCAACATGATTTTCCTCATATTACGAAACTTATCTCTTACGGTTCTGCGCAATCGAATGCGATGTATTCACTCTCTGTGTTGGCAAAGCTCAAAGGATGGGAATTTGAATATTGGGTGGATCATATATCGGCATATTTAAAAATGAATCCGCATGGCAATTATAAATATGCACTTGAAAATGGGATCATCTTGATAGAAGGGAAAGCACATGCATTTTTAACCAATGAGTCTCATGTGCTTTTTATTGAAGAAGGTGGACGGCAAAAAGAAGCATCTTATGGAATACAGCTTTTGGCTCAAGAGATCATCTCTTGGCAAAATGAAAAAGGTCTTGCATCGTTAGATATTTTTCTCCCCTCAGGCACTGGAACGACGGCACTTTTTTTACAAAAATACCTTCCTCAAAATAATGTTTATACGACACCTTGTGTCGGTGATAAAGTGTATTTGAAAGAGCAATTTTTTGCTTTGGAACAAGATGAAACGAGCCATCCGACGATTTTGACTTTAGAAAAAAAACACCATTTTGGCAAACTTTATAGAGAAAATTACAAAATTTGGCTAGAATTACAACAACAAACGGGGGTGGAGTTTGATCTTCTCTATGACCCTCTAGGATGGCGAGTGTTGCTTGCCCATCAAGAAGTTTTCTCTCACCCCATTCTTTATATTCATCAGGGTGGTTTGTCGGGAAATGAGAGCATGCTTCCAAGATATGAACGTAAATACAAGGATATAGTGTGAAAATATTTTATAGCAGTGATGATACATTTGAAGCCAATTTTGATGAATTGCTTCAGCGTGGGAAAATGGATATTGAGGGGGTAACGAATATCGTTTCTGGACTTTTAAAAGAGATACGTACAGAAGGCAATAGTGCCGTGAAAGCACAAATAGCAAGATTTGATAGATGGGAACCACAATCTGATGAAGCGCTATTGGTATCTACTGAAGCGATGGCAAAAGCGTATGAGGCGATCGATCCAGAGTTGCGTGATGCACTCCATTTGGCTTATAATCGTATCGAAGCGTATCACCAAAAATTGATGCCAAAAACGTGGATGGACAAAGAAGCCAATGGAACGATATTGGGACAAAAAGTGACGGCTGTAGATAGAGCAGGGCTTTATATCCCAGGAGGAAAAGCGGCTTATCCAAGTTCACTTTTGATGAATGTGATCCCTGCGAAAGTCGCTGGGGTAGAAGAGATCGTAGTTTGTACTCCGACACCAGATAATGAGATCAATGAATTATTGCTTGCTGCATGTCATCTTTGTAAGGTGACCAAAGTATTTAAAGTAGGCGGGGCATCGGCTATTGGTGCGATGGCGTATGGAACCCAAACCATTCCTAAAGTCGATGTTATCACAGGACCGGGAAATATTTTCGTCGCAACAGCAAAAAAACTTGTCTATGGTGAAGTGAATATCGATATGATCGCAGGACCTTCAGAGATCGGTATCTTGGCAGATGAAACAGCACGGGTTGATTATCTTGCGATCGATCTACTTTCTCAAGCAGAGCATGATGAAATGGCAAGTTCTATTTTGATCACAACTGATGTAGAGTTGGCAAATAAAGTAAGCGATGAAGTAGAGAAGTTTTTAGCAAAACTGAGTCGCGAAGAGATCGCACGTAAATCGATAGAAGAAAGAGGGGCGATCATCGTTACTTCTACGATGGAAGAAGCTATAGCACTCATGAATGAAATTGCACCAGAGCATTTGGAGGTAGTCACAAAGGATCCTATGTCCTTATTGGACAGTATTAAGCACGCTGGGGCTATTTTTTTGGGTGAGAATACACCAGAGCCTATTGGTGATTATATGGCTGGACCTAACCATACATTGCCTACAGGTGGTACAGCGAAGTTTTATTCACCTTTGAGTGTAGAACATTTTTTAAAGAAATCTTCGATTATCTCAATGAGCAAAGAAGGGATACAAGCTATCGGAGATGCATGTGCAATGATAGCACATACAGAAGGGTTGACTGCGCATGAAGAGAGTGTACGTATTCGTCTGAAATAAGCTAATATTGCTTAGGGCTTCCAAAGATAGCAATTTGTGACAGTAATGTAGGGATCATAAAGGGTTTTTTAATGACCCCTACAGATTTTTCTGAGAAAGATTGGTGAATTGTATCTAATGTTATATCAGCAGATATGAGGATTGCTTTTGCGTCAGGATTAATATGTAAGATAGAGTGTAAAACATCGATTCCATTGATATTTGGGACAGTAACATCGAGTAAATAAAGATCTATCTCTTCACTAATATGTGCGAGGGCATCACGCCCATTGGTGAATGCAATGACATGATGTTCTTCAAGTTCTAGTATCTCTTTGATGGCGGCATTCAAAGAAGGATTATCTTCAAGTAATAATATATTCATGCTCTCATTATATCATCTATTTTTGCTTTAATGAAGTATGATAAATATTACAAAGATATTACATTTTTATACTAAAATGATAGTAATACTTTTTAAAATAAAAAAAAGGGGGGGAATTGATAGTTAGGTATTTGATGACTTTAATGATGGTATCTATGACTCTTTTCGCAAATAATGTAGATGACATTTTGATGGATATGGAAGTCAATAATGATCTTTCTGCACGAACAAAAAAAGAAAACAATGGGATCGTCTATGTCTATACTCGAAGTGATCTCA
>JBEAQM010000119.1:0-3542 GCA_041163845.1 Pseudomonadota bacterium
CTTGCTCGTGCGTGTAGCGATCAGTGATGATGCAGAGAATGAAGTGGCAGAGACATTTACCCTAAGTGCCACCAATACGGGAGGAAACACTACAACAGGTACGGCGACTATTGTTGATAATGACCGCCCGTTAGAGGTTTTTGGTGAGCGTGTTACTGAAGGGAAAACCCCTTATATGGTATTTACGGTGCGCGGTGGCGATACGCAGTCTGTCAAATTTGACACCGTTGGTGGGAGTGCTACTCGCGGGGTAGATTATGGTGATGGGCTTGAGTATTGGGATGGAAGTGCATGGAGAGGATACACCCGTGGGCAATTCGTCCAGCTTTCTGAGGGGAGTACACTGGTCCGTATGGCTGTGGCGAGAGACAACGACAAAGAGGGAACCGAAACGGTATTCCTCCAAGTTGAATCTGCCGGAGGCAATCAAGCACAAGGGGTAGGGGAGATCGTAGATCAAGAGACACCGTTTATCCCGCAGACACCTAAAGCACCTAAAGAGACACCTAGAGCGCAAGAGGAGAACCGATATTTTTCTCACGTAGAAGTGACGGAGTATGGTCGGGTGGTGATAGAGTTCGCTGGGCAATACGAAACTGTCGGAGTGGGTGTGGTCGAAGTGCGTGCATTTAAACTCGAACCAAACTTCGTCCGTTTGGTGGTAAGTGACACCGAATACGCTGAAGGTGAAGCGAAATTTGAGATGTATAGTCTTGATGGATCAAAAGCGCCAGAGTGGCTGAAAATCGATCCAAATACAGGGGAGATCACCGGTACCCCACCGTCAGGATTTAGTGAAACAGTGGTACAAGTGAAGATCATCGGTAAAAACGGAAAAGTCAAAACCGTCGATGTGGAGATCAAGATCAAACCCAAAGGGCAAGCTGCCCTTGAGGGGACACTCTCTGCTAGAATGGCGCAACTTGCACCAAGATTTAGCGTCTAAGCGAATCTAGTGAGTCAAAACTCACGTGATGGGTTATGGGGTATTTAGGAGTGCACTGCTTGGCACTCCATACTCATCGCTAATCAAAAATTTGATACAATCACTCTTTTAATTTTGGAGGATACATTATGCACCTTGACCTTACGCCAGAGGCTATTTTGACACAGCTTGGTTATACTAAAAACGGACAAACTTTAGAGCAAATCAATCGTATTATCGCCAATACCAAAGGGTTCGAAAGATTTTCTCAACATTTGCCTTCTTTGGGTGATGCACTTGCGGTAGAAAAAGGGTTCATCGCGATGTCAAACTCCAAAGACTATCTCAAAATCAAGTGTGACCAAGATAGCAATGCAGACAACCTCCGCGCATTTGAACAAATCTTGAAGCATTGGTCTGACAAATACCATTTGCAGCTCGAAAAAATCCAAGGGCAAAATACCTACTATCTTATTGGTGTCAAATAGTTGCCACTTACGACCCTCAACGAAGAGCAGCATCAAGCTGCCACAGCTCCTCTGGGACATAACCTTATCATCGCCAGTGCAGGTACAGGGAAAACTTCTACCATCGTGGGGCGTATCGCCCATCTTTTACATCAAGGGGTAGCGCCGTCAAAAATTTTGCTTTTGACTTTTACCAATAAGGCTGCGGGGGAGATGATCGCCAGACTTGAACGCCATTTCCCAAAAAAAGTGGTGAGCCAGATCGAGTCTGGTACGTTTCATGCGGTCTCGTATCGTTGGCTCAAAGTTTTGTATCCCAACCTAGTGCTCAAGCAACCCTCAGAGCTTAAAACCCTTTTTAGAAGTATCTATGAAAAACACAGCTTTGAGAGGATGGAGCTCTCTGTACAGCCGTTTTCGGCAACGTATCTGTATGAGATGTATTCACTGTATCAAAATGCGTCGATGGAAGGGTTTGATACTTGGTTTTTAGAGAAGTATCCCGAGCATGAAGTGTTGATGGATATTTATATGCATATTACCCAAGAGTTCGAAAAAGAGAAGATCGTGTATGGGTTTGCTTCGTTTAATGATCTGTTGTTGCGGATGAAAAGCCATTTGGAAACCCATACGATCGCTTTTGAGGAGGTGCTGGTGGATGAATACCAAGATACCAATACCTTGCAGAGTGCATTGATCGATATTCTTCAGCCAAAATCCCTTTTTTGCGTGGGGGATTATGATCAGAGTATCTATGCTTTCAATGGCGCAAACATCGAAAATATCGCTACTTTTTCGACACGATATCCCGATGCGAAAGTATTTACCCTTAAAACAAATTACCGTTCGACAGCCCCTATACTCTCTTTGGCTAACCGCGTTATAGAGCTCAATGAACGGATCTATCCGAAGAAATTAGAGGTAGGACGTATCGTCAAGAGCCATACCCCTAGATTGCTTATTTATAATGATTTGTTTGAACAGTATCAGTCGATCGCAGAGAGTATCAAACGGACCCATATCCCCAACGATCAAATCGCAGTCATTTTTCGTAACAACTCCTCTGCGGATGGGATAGAGGCGAGCTTGCGTGAATACGGTATCTTGTGTAAGCGAAAGGGAGGGACGAGTTTTTTTGATGCCAAAGAGATCAAATTTTTATTGGATCTGCTTTCGTTGCTGGTCAATCCTAAAGATATGATGGCATTTATCCATATCTTTGAGTATGCCAAAGGGGTCGGATCGGCGCTAGCCAAAGAGTTTTTTCAATCGTTTCTCCATTTTGGTGAGGGGCATTTCATGCAAGGGATACTCCACCCAAAGCAGTTTGATCTTCCCAAATTTAACCCTAGTAAAAATGTCCAACTTGGATTATTTGATGATGATCATGTGATCGGTTCGGCAGCACGGTTTCAGTCGATACCGTTGGATCCTGAAGTGGTAAAACACCCCTTGCTCAAACACCCTAAGCTGACAGAAGATGGGGTGCGATTTTTTGAGCGTTTTTATGGCGTGATGCGTACAGTGGCTAGCTGGGAAAAGCCAGCAGATGTTCTAAAGCACCTGATCCATTCTAAGCTTTACGAAGAGATCATCGAGATCCTTGCTACCCAAAGGGGACGGCTCAAATCGGGGGAGATCGATGAGACGAAGAAAAAAGAGGCGACCCAGAGGATTTTGCGTAAAGCCAATCTTTTGCTTGAGCTTTCGGGGCACTATGCTGAGCTGCAACGTTTTGTGAATGCGATGGTACTAGGGGGCAATGAACTCAGCGAAGGGGAGGGGGTGAATCTTTTGACTGTTCATGCGAGTAAAGGGCTTGAGTTTCCAGAGGTCTATGTAATCGATCTCGTGGATGGGAGATTTCCTAACCGAAAAATGATGTCAAGTATTGAAGAAGAGCGAAGGCTTTTTTATGTAGCAGTCACAAGAGCCAAAGATAAACTCTATCTCTCTTTAGCCAAATACGACCGCCTCAAAAAAGTGGAGTATGTCCCTTCCCAATTTCTGTATGAAGCGGGGATGATCAAAGGGGAATTCAAACAAGCCGATTAAGAAAATCGTCTGTCTTTAATGCTCATCTGCTTGCTTTTTTCATCTACATACACATCAAACAGATCGATCTCATCGATGAGTTGGCTAAGCTTTTT
>JBEAQM010000120.1:0-2799 GCA_041163845.1 Pseudomonadota bacterium
AAGGATACAAATGCGATATATCATTATCACGCTATTAGCTCTGTTTAGCTTCTTAGGATGTGAAGATAAGGAGCGGCAAGCAGCGCATGATGCGCAAGTGGCACAAGAGGCAAGGACCCAACTCTTAGCAGAACTTGATGCAGCAAAAAAACGCCAAGAACAAAATAGCTCCAAATTAAATAAAATGGGGGTTTCGTTTGAAAAAGGTATCATTACAATAGATACCAATCAAACAAAACGTTTTTTAAACCATTTTAGTGAGAAGATGCAGTCAAAAGCACAAACCCTCTCAGACGATTTGAAAGAGAGCGTAGAACAAATGAAAGACCAAAGCATAGAAGTAAACGATCAATACATCCATATAGATCTTAACAAAACACAAAGTGCTGTGCTTCAATGGAGTGAAACTATGAGAAGTTTCATGGAGGAAATACGTGAAATTGAAGCAACATTAGAAGATAATCAAACCATTACAACCCACTAAGAAAGGAATTTAACGATGCAGCCAATAGATATGAACTCTGCTGAATTTCAAGCAGAACTAGAAAAAACGTGGAATTTTGTCGAAAAAGTCAATGCCCAATTTGGGTTTGTCCTCAATCCCAATGACGAAGTGAACGAAGGTGTAGCCATGGGGCTGGCAAGAAACAAACTCATGTATGGGAAGAGATTCTGTCCTTGTTTTATGGTCATAGGTGAGACAAAAGAAGAACAAAAGGCTGCAGATAACCGAATCTGCCCTTGTACCCCTGCCTTAGAAAAAGAGATACCAGAAGATGGAAAATGTCACTGCGGTATTTTCTGTACCCCAGAATATGCGCAGGCGCAACGTACCCACGATGAGATAGAAGAAGCGGTCCACCAACACTCACAAGGGTTAACCAAAGAACAAGCCCAAACACTTTTACAAGAAGAACAACTCGATGGAGATGAACTCGCAGCGCTGATCGAAGCAAGAAATTTGGGGATGATTGACTTTACCTTAGTAGATACACGCGAACTCATGGAATTTAAAATGGGGCATATCGTTGGAACAGATATTCTAGTCCCAACATCGCAGTTTTATGGGAAGATCGAAGAACTCAATGGTAAAAAAGAAGAAACCATTATCGTCTATTGCCATTCAGGGAGTCGAAGCTTTCAAGTCCAACATGCTATGAAAAGCTTAGGGTTTCAACAGGTAAGAAACCTCCGTCCAGGGATCATAGGCTACCCAGGCGAAATACAAAGGGGATAAACCATCCTCTTTACACCCTAACACTTTGCACACTATACTACCGCAAAAACTAGCGTATACATCCTAAACGATTCAGATAAAAAATGAAGTGTGTTTGTTGTGATTGGAGAATGAAGGGGCAAAGCCCTTCAAGAAAGAAAGTAGTCGCTGATTAAGCAACTGCTGCTTTAGAAGCCGCTACTACTTTTGCGAAACTTGCTGGTTCGTTCATTGCCATTTCAGCAAGAACTTTTCTATCAAGTTCAATCTTTGCAAGTTTAAGCCCATGCATAAATGTAGAATAATTCATATCATTCAATCTTGCTGCTGCATTGATACGAATGATCCAAAGTCTTCTAAAATCTCTTTTTTTCTGTCTTCTATCTCTGTACGCATACACAAGTGAACGCTCAAGTTGCTCTTTGGCTTTTCTGAAGTGTTTTCTTCTACCACTGTAGAAACCTCTTGCTTGCTTTAATAGCTTTTTGTGACGTCTATGTCTTACAGTACCTGTTTTTACTCTCATGGTTTTCCTTTACCTTAGACTTGTACCGATCGTGTCGGTTTTAGTAGGTGTCAAACATTCTCTCTGTTTGAACTTGCCCCTAATCGGGGGAATATCGATGCCCTTGGCATCTCCTCTTTCATCCAAAAGATAATTAGCTAATCATCTCTTTTATTTTTTTAGCATCAGAAGCGTGAACATGCTTAGGACTTCTCATACTTCTGTGGTGTTTTCCATCCACTTTAGTAAGGATATGACTTCTAAATGCCGTTCCTCTTTTGATTTTGCCGCTTTTTTTAATCTTAAAACGCTTTACAGCGCCCTTAACACTTTTCATTTTTGGCATAGGCTTAACTCCCTTGTGTATTTTTTCTATCAATTAATATTTTTCATAGAAAATGGGACGGTATTATACTGAAATAAGCTGAAAGTATTTGTTTTCACTTTGCACTAAAAGGGATTAACCCTATTTATGTTAAAATCTATCTAATTTAACACAAGGGTTCATGCGTGGATAAAGCCACTGAAATACTTTCTGAAAAAAAGAAGCTTTTAACTGAAATCTATTTTGATTTGCAGCTTTATTTTGAAGAAAAGTACGGCAAAGATGCTCTTGTCTTAATGGAAATCGGCACTTTTTTTGAAGTCTATGAAGTCAACAACGACCAAATCAAAGTAGGAAAAGCCAAAGAGATCGCCGAACTGCTCAACATCCAACTCACACGCAAAAGCAAAGCGATCCTAGAGAACTCTCTCTCAAACCCTATGCTAGCAGGGGTACCTGCTGTCTCTTTGGATCGTTATCTTTCTCGCCTCATCGCAACGAAAAAATATACTATTATTGTCGTGAAGCAAAAAGGGGAGATGCCTAATGTTAAACGCTACATTGCAAATATTATCTCTCCTGGAACCAATTTCGAATACCTCAGTGAACCAACAGAAAACAACATCGTTTCACTGATGATCGATGAAAATATGGGAATATTTTCTGTGGGGTATGCTGCGATTGATGTCTCTACCGGAAAAACGATCTGTAATGAAATTCACTCCACCAGAGATGACAAAACCTATGCCCTTG
>JBEAQM010000121.1:0-4215 GCA_041163845.1 Pseudomonadota bacterium
GGGACAATACGTGCTGAGGATGGTATCGAAGCATTGAGTTTTGATATTTATGAGCCTGTATTAAAAAGTTGGTTTGAACGATGGCAAATGAAGGCCAAAGCTTTAGGAGCAGTGGTAAAGATGGCACATTCTATCGGCGATGTGCCGGTTCATGCCTCTTCGTATGTGTCGGCGGTTTTTTCACCTAAGCGTCGTGTGGCATTAGAGCTTATTGATTTATTTGTCGAAGATTTTAAAGCCAACGCACCTATATGGAAGTATGATGTCAAAAATGGCGAACGCATTTATGCTGCTGATAGAAGCACCCCTATGGATGGTGCAGGATTACTTTGCTAATTAAGTATCAAATTAAAAAACGGAGTTTTTATGATCCATTTTGATGAATCGATTCAGATCCTCAAAGATTTGAAGATTGACAATTACCGCACCAAATCACTTTATATTGTAGATGCGTTAGGGTATGTTCTCGCAGAAGATATTGTAGCAGACCATAACTCGCCTGCATTTCCTACCTCCGCAATGGATGGATATGCGATCATTCATGAGGATATGACCCTTGGGAACTTGAAAATAGCGAGTATTAATCCTGCTGGTTCTGCACTGAAAGACGAAGTGATAGGGGGAACATGTATTAAAACCTTTACCGGCTCGCTGATGCCTCATGGCGCTGATACGCTCATCCCAATAGAGAATGTCCAGGTGAAGGGTGATGAGATCCTTATCAAAGAAGAGGTCCCGCAAGGGTTTGCGGTACGCGAAGTGGGAGAAAATTATACCAAAGGGCAAAAACTGATTGCCAAAGGGACAAAGATAGATTTCCCACACATTGGTGTCATGGCAAGTTTAAATATTGCGAATATATTGGTGTATGAGAAACCTATCGTAGCGATCCTCTCTACCGGTTCAGAGTTGTTGGCACTTGGCGAAAAGCAAACCAATGATGCGCAGATACGTAGTTCAAATAATTATATCCTTCAAGCAATGGTGAATAAGTACGACGGAATACCGCTTCAGATGGGATGTATTAAGGATGACAAAGAGAGCATTACCAATGCTCTCAAGGAAGCACTTAGTAAAAGTGATATTGTAGTGACCACAGGTGGCGTGAGTGTGGGTGATTTTGACTTTGTAAAAGATGTGATTTATGAGCTTGGGTGTCAAGTGGTTTTTCAGGGGGTTCGTGTCAAGCCAGGACAACATGTTATGGTTGCGCGAAAAGAAGATAAATTCATCATCGGATTGCCAGGATTTGCTTATTCTTCTACTGTAACGGCACTTCTTTATCTTGTCCCATTAATAGAAAAAATACAACAAGGTAAATCAACTTTGCGCCAAGTGAAAGCAAAACTGAAAGAGCCCTTTGTTAAACGGGCAAAAAAAGCAGAATTTACCGCTTGCAATGCAACGCTGTTACAGGGAGAGTATTATGTTGATTTTAAAGAGAAGAAAGTAGGCTCTTCTGCAATTTTGACCAATATGCTAGGAGATATTGCATTACTTGTCACCTCGGAAGAGGATCAAAGTAAATCAGTAGGCGATGAGGTAACGGTACTTTTGTTCAATTAAGCTGCAACGATAGTTTGCGTTTTAAGAAAGAGTGCCAAATCGGCTACGGTTTTACATCCTGCTCTCATTGCTACTTGAAGTAAGTTTCTGTCTTTTTTATAATCCATTTTGAACTCCTTAAATCTTTTTATATTTCAAATTGTATGTTTTATGGTGTGTATAATACTAAAAATATGTCAAATTGTCATTTTTTTATAAAAAAGATGATACAATTCTTCATATAGTTGGTCAAATTAGGCTATAAATAGATGTTGAAAGGAGATAAAATGGTACGATTGAGTGAGGTTATAGAAAAATTAAAAGATGTTCTCTCTGAAAGTATGGCTGAAAGACGGGTGTTTGATAAAGATGTAGCAGAAGCGCTGAACATTCCACAAGCAACTTTTGCGACAATGAAAAAACGAAATTCTATCCCGTATGAAGAGATATTGGATTTTTGTGCGTTACGCAAAATTTCTGTTAACTGGCTTTTTTTTGATCAAGCAGTTGATATGCTTAAAGCCGAAACAGAGAAATTTTTTCATGTGCGGTATTTTTCAGATATTCGAGCAAGTGCAGGGGGCGGGGCATATGGATTTGATGAGGACGAGTATGAAACTCTTAGTATTGATGAAACGGTGATGCGTAATATGGTAGGCTTTGGCAATACTGATCTCGAAGCGATCCATGTAGATGGTGAGTCGATGGAACCCACACTACAAGATGGAAGTATTGTATTTGTCGACAGACAACAAACCAATATTAATAAAGATGGTATTTTCATTGCAGCGACCACAGCTGGGCTTTTTATCAAACGTATTCGCCAAAGAGCAGATGGCATGGTAGAGCTTATCTCTGACAATAAAGCCTATTCTCCTGAAGTACTCAGTCCAGATGAGGTGAGTATTGTGGGAAAAGTTGTGGGGAATATAGAGAGTTTATAAGTGGTTTGCGCATCTAACGCATCTCACGCTCTCTGGGCGTATGCGTATACGTTCATATGGGATAAGCTCTTCACATTCGATGCAGATACCAAACATCGGTTTATCAATTCGTGAGAGGGCATTGGTGAGTCTGGTGAGGCGTAGTTGGGATTCATTTAAAATCTTTTGATTTACTTCTTGTTCTGCCATGGCTTCAATGCGGGTAAGTTTGCCAAGTGAACAATCAGGTGCAATCGGTTTGGCTTTTTCTTGAAGTTGAGCGATCTGTGCTTTGAGCGAAACTATCTCTGCTTCTATTTGTTGTTTAATGGTTTCTTTCTCTTGTTGTGTCATCTTATTACTTTTTTGATATAGTGCTTTATTATACATTATATATAAAGTGATAATCAATGTTAAAAATCAACCACGATCTAGAAGGTGCATTGAAAGTGTTTCTTGTATTGTTAGATAAAGAAGCGTATTTTGAAGCCCATGAAGTCTTAGAAGAAGCATGGCATCCTTTAAGACTCAGCGATCATCCTTTGAAAAATTTGGTGAAAGGGTTGATCAATGCAGCTATCGCTTTCGAGCATATCAAACGAAACCGTGAAAATATGCCAGCAAAAGTGAACAAAGTGATCGCTTCGTATGAGAGATATAAAGGGTTATGTAGAAAAGATATTTCTCATGCTGTGTTGTTTGAGGAAGCGAAAGAAAAAGTAGAAGCTTTAAAGCAAAAGTACCAAAATATATTTACTACTTTTTAAACTGATACCCTAATGCTTCTAAGTGGGTACGAAGTAGCACTTGAATATCACCTTGAAATTCTAAACTATCTTCTCCCATCGTTCCCCCTGTGCCTATTTTTTTCTTGAGTGTTTTTAAGAGGGCTTCTAAAGTACTTTTTTCTAAACAAAAAGGTTTGACAATCGTGACGACTTTTCCTCGACGTTTCTCTTTGGCAAAGTGGAGTTGGTGTTTTTGGGGTGTTTTAATCTCTGTGGTTTGCGTCGTGTCGGATTTGTTTTTATTGTCTGAGGACCATCCGTCCTCAAATTGTGCACCCATTTCAAAAAGATTTTTTTTCATTTTTTATCCTATTTGGTACGTTATTTCTGTTTTATTTTTGATCGTTTTGATCTCTTCTATCGTAAGCCCTGTGATGGGCAGTTTCATAAAATCTTCCATTGTTTCTATTTGTTCCTGTGCGATATGGCGTAGAACGATCCCTCTATAAGCTTTTGCCCAATGGCTTACTACTTTCCCTTCTTTAATAAATTTGAGTGTCGTATAGGGTTTTTGGGGGATGTAAAATTTATCATAAAATCCAGCACGCAAATCGAGTATCTCTTCTGATTCAAAATAGGTATCTAATACTTTTTTTGTATGGGTATGGTAAAACTTCTCTGTTTTTATAGTATCTACCATTTCCCCTTGTTTAAGCTTATATTCTGGGATAAGGTCAGAAGCACGCAAAGGTCCAAAAAGATTAGAAAAAAGTATCACATGAGAATCAATATATTGCTGGGGAAGATGATCTAAGGTATGATAATCAAGATACTCAAATGCAACACCGGTGTAACGTTCAATTGCTTTCATTGCACGAGAGTTCACTATATTTTTTCTATAGGCTACTATCTCTTGTTCATTTTTAAGCCCAAACATTTTTGAGAGTGCTTGTAGATTTTGGGAAGCAATTAGCTTATGGTAAGTACCGAATAAAAGCTCGCGTTGTTCAATGATATTC
>JBEAQM010000122.1:0-11303 GCA_041163845.1 Pseudomonadota bacterium
TTTTACCCACATCATGCACATCCCCCTTCACTGTCCCTATGACCAATGTGGTATCGGTATCTTTTTCTTTTTTGGTCAAATAGGGATTGAGATAATCCACCGTTGATTTCATCGTTTCTGCCGACTGAAGTACAAAAGGAAGCTGCATTTGTCCAGAACCAAAAAGCTCACCTACCACTTTCATGGCATCGATGAGTATCTCATTGACGATGATATCTGGATGTATTTCATGGCGTACTGCTTCGACCAGTGGAATCATACGCTCTTTATCACCATCGAGTAAAAGTTTTGCGATCTTCTCTTCGCTACTCATCGCATTATACGCTTCATCATCCTGATCATCTTCGACGGTTTTGTCTGAAAAATGTTCGATAAATTTAAACAATGACTGATCATTGGGGGTAAAAAGCAACTCTTCACAAATTTCTCGATCTTCATCACTCATCTTAGCAAGTGGGATGATATGTTTTACATTAATGATCACTGAGCTCATCCCCGCCTGGATACAATGGTGCAAAAAGACCGAATTGAGAAAAATTCTTGCATTTTTATCGAGCCCAAAGGAGATATTAGAAAGCCCTAACGTCGAACCTACTTCAGGGTGTCTTATATGAAGTTCACGTATCGCTTCGAGTGTCTGAATCGCTGCATCACGGTACTCAATATCACCTGAACCCACGGTAAAAGTCAACATATCAAAAATAAGATTACGAGGGTCGATCCCATGGCGATTTACACACAAATCATAGATACGTTCTGCTTGTGCCAACTTCTCTTGTGTCGTCTTTGCCATCCCTTTTTCATCGATCGTCAAACATACAAGCGCAGTACCAAACTTTTTCGCAAGCATACATATTGCATCGAATTTCTCTTCTCCATCTTCAAGGTTAACCGAGTTTATAATAGGTTTCCCCCCGATCGCTTTAAGTGCAGCTTCCATAGTAGGGACACGGGTCGCATCTGGCATAAGCGGGATCGGTATCTTTTGGTTATAAAGTGCTGCCACTTCTGCCATGTCTTTTGTCCCATCACGCCCAGCAAACTCAACATTCACATCTAACAAATGGGCGCCATCGCGCACTTGGGCTTGTCCCACTGTCAACGTCCCTTCATAATCCCCAGCGATGATCAAATCTCTAAATGCTTTTGATCCTGTAGCATTACTACGCTCCCCAATGAGCAATGGTGCAGGATCTTGAAAAAGCTCTACAGTATTAAACAGTGAAGCGATGGAAGGGTTGATCTTCCCTGTAGGTTGTTTGGGGACATGGGAACTGACTGCTTTTTTAAGTGCCTGAATGTGCTGAGGCGTCGTACCACAACATCCACCTAAAAAACTTACACCATCAAATTCGATAAATTCTAATTGTTTGGCTGTAAACTCATCTGGTCCCATAGGATAATAGGTATATCCTCCTCGGTTTTGAGGAAGTCCTGCATTAGAGTGCACGGAGATAGGTATCGCACAAAGTTCACTCAGTGTTTTTACATGCTTTTTCACTTGATCTGGACCTGTACCGCAGTTAAATCCAAGCGAAAGAATATCAAAGGGTTCAAGAATCGTCACGATGGTCGTTGCATCGGTACCAATCAGCATAGATCCACTCAACTCTATAGTGACAGAAACCATAATCGGTATCGCTACACCACGCTCCTTGCTGGCATCTTCGCATCCATGAAGCGCCGCTTTGATCTGCAATGGATCTTGACATGTCTCCAAAAGAAACACATCACATCCACCATCGATCAATCCCAAGGCACAAAGTTTATACCCTTCATACATCTCATCATAATGGATATGTCCTAGTGATGGAAGTTTTGTTCCTGGTCCAAGAGAGCCTAAAACAAATCTTGGGGTATCTTCTGTCGTATACTCATTACAGATACTCTTTACAAGCTGCGCACCTTTTTTTGAAAGTTCATAAGCACGTTCTGCCATATCATACTCATCCAATACCCATGGCATCGTCCCAAAAGTATTGGTCTTGATCATATCCGCACCAGCCATCGCATAACGTTTATGAATACGTGAGATGAGTTCTGGTGCGGTGTGATTGAGCAGCTCATTACACCCTTCTTGCGAAATGCCTTTTTCATCTAGCCATGCTTCTTTGGGTACTTCAAGATCTTGTATCTGAGTACCCATCGCACCATCAATAATAAGTATTTTTTCTGCTAAAAGTGATTTAATGATTTTGGTAGTAGACACAAAACGCCCTTCTTTAGTATTGAGAGTATTGTATCAAAATAAGGGAAAAATAGGGTTAAAAGTAAACGAAAGTTCCCATCATCACAGTGATGGGAAAATGATTTATAGGCTCTTTTTTGCCTCTTGTAATGCCTCGATCACAGCATCGATATTTGCTTTAGGGATATGCACTTTCCAGTCTGGCTCCTGTGCCCCTGCTTGAAGTGATACACCGATACTTGCGACACTTTCACTCTTAGGACCATAAGGCTGGGAGACCGTAGTCACTGTGATTTTCCCATCGTTTGTTCCACTCAAAACCATTTGCGCTATCTGTGTTACTTGTCCGCTCATTGTATATCCTTTTTTGTTGATTTGTGAACATTATATCACAACTGTTATACTACTTTTTCTCTTTGAGTAATCCTGCTATTTTTGCCTGCATACGCAACCACAATTTATGCTCTATTGCAGGAAATCCTGCATACGTTTTTTTACCTTCAAGTGATTTGGTGACACCACCTTTTCCAGCGATGGTTGCAAAATCACCAATATGAAGATGCCCTGCACTGGCACTTTGCCCGCCCATGACGATATTTCTACCGGTTGTAGTAGAGCCAGCCAATCCCACCTGCGCTGCACAAAGCGAATGTTCCCCTACGTCACAATTATGTGCAATCTGGATAAGATTATCAAACTTAGTCCCTTTACGTATATAAGTCGATCCAAATACCGCCCTATCGATAGCACAGTTCGCCCCTATCTCGACACGGTCTTCGATGACTACATTACCGTTTTGGTAAATCTTGACATGCTCACCCATCTTCGTATGGGCAAAACCATACCCATCGCAACCAATCACGGTACCACTATGGATGATACATTGCTCACCTATCGTTGTGCCGTGATAAAGTGTCACATTTGGATGCAAAAGCGTCTCTGAATCGACCCTTACATTATCCCCAAGATAACATCCTGCCATGATCGTAACATTCTCTCCCAATATAACATTTTTCCCAAATTTCACACTTGCATCTATATCACACCCTTTACCCGCTTTAGGGGGTTCACCTTGCGTCGATAATTGAGGTGCAAAAAACTTTGAAGCCAATGCTAATTTGAGGTAAGGCTCATCGGTGATAAGTGCTATCGTACCTGGGGGCAACAACGATGCATGTTTTGCATCGATCAAAACAGCTGCTGCTTTCGTATGGGGCAATTGCGAAGCATATTTGCTGTCATTAAAAAAACTGAGTTGGGAAGCGGTCGCTTGTGTAAGGGTATGAATACCGCTAATAGTGATATCTTCTCCTGTAAAATCAACACCAATTTCTGAAGCAAGGGTAGAGAGAGAAAAAGTCATGAAAGATCCTTTTACAAAAATGTATCCCTATTAAGAAGGGATACGAAGTGATTTAGCGTTCTATTGCCACGACACCACTACGGACAATTTCACATGGGTTAAATCGTTCTGTAGCTTCAATAAAATGCAAAATTCTTAATGGTTCATCCGCAACCATTGCGATGATCATCTCTTTCCCCACGTTGACGATACCACCATTATACGCTGAAGCCAACGCCGAAATGTCACTAAGGTTTTCAGTGATAGGAAACTTCGCCAAAACCATCTCTTTCTCGATCATCTCTTCATGCTCAATAACCTTATAAACAGGGATAAGTTTATGAAGCTGTTTTGTGATCTGCTCCATCACTTTGGGTGAACCATTCGTCTCGATGGTCATGTGCGACATTTCACTGTTAGGGATGGGTGCAACTGTCAGTGAAGCGATATTAAATCCACGAGCAGCAAAAAGCGATGTGACACGCGCAAGGACTGAACTTTCATTGAGTACAATGACAGAAATAACTCGTCTTTCATTCATTGAATTTGCCATTATTCCTCTCCTTTTTGCGGTAACATCATGTTAAACAATGCACCACCCGCTGGTACCATTGGAAGTACGTTTTCAAAACGATTAACTGCTACATTGATAAAACAAACACGGTCTTTTTCGATCGCATCTTTGATTGCTGCATCAAACTCCGCTTTCGTCGTAACATCATACCCGATTCCACCACATGCTTCTGCCAAGGCTTTCCAGTTTGGCTGGAAAGTTAAATCGGTTTCAGAATAACGCTTCTCATAAAAGAAAGTTTGCCACTGACGCACCATCCCTAAAAAGTGGTTGTTCAAAATAAGGTTAATGACGGGTATTTTATACTCCGCGGCTGTTACAAGCTCTTGGACATTCATCAAGATAGAACCATCACCCGTAACGTTAATAACTGTTTTTTCAGGAAATGCTCTTTTTGCACCTATAGCAGCTGGGAAACCAAATCCCATTGTCCCTAGTCCGCCGGAATTGATCCATTGTCGTGGTCTGTCAAAAGGGTAATGCTGCGCTGCCCACATTTGATGCTGCCCTACATCTGAAGTGATAATCGCTTTTTCACCTACAAGTTCACCCAAACGTTCGATCGCCCACTGTGGTTTGATCACCTCATCAGAATCGATATACGATTGCGGGTGCAACTCATCATAACGTTTAAGGATCTCTCTCCAGGCTTGATAGCGATCGGTGTTGACTCCATCAAGAAGAGGGATCATCTCTTCAAGCACTTGTTTTACATCTCCAACGATAGGGTAATCTACATCTACCAACTTCCCAATATTCGCAGCATCAATATCAACATGAATAATATCAGCATATTTGGCAAACTCAGAAAGTTTTCCAGTAACCCTATCATCAAATCTTGCCCCCAAAGAGATCACTAGATCGGTCTCTGACATGGCCATATTAGAAGCATAATTTCCATGCATACCCAACATTCCCAGAAGCAATGGATTTTTAGCCCCCATTACCCCTCTTGCCATTAATGTTTCAACCGTAGGAATCTGTGTCTTTAATGCGAGTTCTCTTACTAAATCACTTGCATCAGAAAGGACTGCTCCTCCACCGATATACAAAAGAGGTTTTTTCGCTTTTTTGATCGCTTCAACCGCTTTTTCGATCTGTCTTTTATTCCCTTTATATGTCGGTTTATAGGTAGGAATATTCACCGTATCTGGATAAACAAACTCACCAATATCTACCGTAATGTCCTTAGGAATATCGATCAATACCGGACCTGGTCTTCCTGAACGTGCAATATAAAATGCCTCTTTCAATAAACGTGGCAACTCTTCCAATGAGCGTACTAAAAAATTATGTTTTGTACAAGGACGAGAGATACCTACAGCATCGATCTCTTGAAATCCATCTGTACCGATAAGAGAGAGTGGTACTTGTCCTGAAATAACAACCATAGGGATAGAATCCATATAGGCAGTAGCAAGTCCTGTAACGGCATTCGTGAATCCTGGTCCACTTGTTACCATCGCTACACCAACTTCCCCTGTCGCTCTGGCGTAACCATCGGCAGCATGTACTGCTGCTTGTTCATGACGGTTCAGTATATGTTCAAAACCCTCTTGTTTATAAATCTCATCGTAAACGTGCATGATCGCCCCGCCAGGGTAACCGAATACGGTTTTAACACCCTCGGCAATGATTGCTTCACATACCATTTGTGCACCACTCATTTGCATGGTTTACACTCCATATTAAAATATTTTTTTCGATTATAGCTAAAAAAGATTAGATTTCAATAGCCCATTTTGGTACAAAAGTCTATCGCTACACCCTCACGAAGACCATCATCCAAAACCATACACTCTTGATGCTCAAGTATGAAAAAAAGTTGTTGATAGATTAAGATCCCTGCAGCTATAAGATCAGACCGTCCAGTACCCACACATTTTTCCCTCTCGTCAAAAGGCATTTGAAGTAATTTTTCAAGGTAAATATCCAATTCATCCACTGCCAAAAATGTCCCATTGATTTTCTCAGCATCGTATGTCTGGTAATTCTGCCCTAGTTTCATGGCAGCTACAGTAGTCGGTGTGCCTGCAGTTGCTACAAAAAGACTGACTTTCCCTTTTTTCAAATAGACCTGGGCACAAAAATAGGTGATCGCTTCCATCTCTTGAGATAAAACTTCTTTCATGTCCCAAAGTGATGGGTGACGCTCAGCCATCGTCACTATACCGATAGGAAAACTTCGAGTGATCACTTCATCATGATAGACGAAAACCAATTCTGTCGAACCACCACCAATATCAATCAACACAAAGTTGTCTACCATTTTCCCTAACGATGCAATACGATGCTTCACCCCTATTAGTGTGAAGATAGCCTCTTCTTCTCCAGAAATAATTTCAAATAAAATACCTGTTTTTTGTTTGATATACAAAAGTGCTTCATCGGAATTCATCGCTTTGCGCATCGCTTGTGTCGTCACCGCTTTGACATCATGTGAGGCAAAATCGATTTGAGATTGGCATGCTATAATAGCCTCTACAATACGGTTGAGTGCTTGTTGACTAATCATTCCATATTGGACTAATCCCTCAGCTGTCTTTACGATCTTTTCATACTCAAATATCTTTTTTTTTGTCACACACTCATATGCGATGACACGCAGCGTATTTGATCCAAGATCTATAGCGATCATTAATGCTCTTCTCTAAAACTAAATCCACCCGCTTTAAGCTGTTTTCGGATCTCCTCTTGATGCTCTACTCCTTTTGTCTCCAAAGATACAGAGACGTGTGCATCACCAAATTCAAGATCGATAGAAGTTCGGTCATATCCTATCTGAACGATATTGGCACCTATGTTAGTAAGAATGGCGGTGAATGATTGCAACGCACCTGGTTTATCTACCAATGTGACGATAAGTTTCATTTTTCGTGCTGATTTCATCAACCCTTTTTCAATGATGAGAGAAAGCATCGTTACATCGATATTGCCACCACTTAAAACCACACCCACTTTTGCCCCTTTAGGCAATTGAATGTTTCCATGCAATAAGGCTGCCACACCTACTGCACCAGCCCCTTCTACTAATACTTTTTGTCTTTCCAATAGAAAAAGGATAGCAGCAGCGATCTCATCTTCGCCAACCGTCTCAAATAGATCTACATTTTGAAGAATTTTCTCTAATGTAATAGGTGAAGTATCACGTACTGCAATACCATCTGCTATCGTCCTTACTGTAGTCGAATCAATCGCTTTTTTTGCTTCATACGACTCTTTCATCGCCGGAGCACCTGCTGCTGAAACAGCTATCACCTTACATGCTGGACGAAGGGCTTTACTTGCCACCGCTATACCAGAGATGAGCCCTCCACCCCCTACAGGTACAATAATTGCATCTAAATCTTCTACCTCTTCAAACATTTCAAGAGCAATAGTCCCTTGTCCAGACATCACTTCATCATCAGCAAAAGGATGGACAAAAGTAGAACCATTTTTTTTACCATACTCAACACCATAAGCATACGCTTCATCATAATTGGATCCATGCAAAATAACATTCGCCCCAAACTCTTTCACCCCTAATACTTTTGTGAGTGGTGTTGATTCTGGCATCACTATTGTCGCTTCAATCCCAAAATATTTTGCGGAAAATGCAACCCCTTGAGCATGATTTCCTGCCGATGCTGCAACCACACCATTTTTTTCACCTGCGTCTACCAAGGATGCGATTTTATTAAAAGCGCCTCTTAATTTAAATGCACCTGTACGTTGAAGGTTTTCTTTTTTCAAATAAACCTCATAACCACTTAATTGGCTTAAAATAGGTGCATACGAAAAAGGGGTTCGATGTGCTACATCTAATACTCTTTCATAAGCTTTTTTTATACTTTTTAAGTCTAACATTATCTTTCCTAGATATTATATTGGCATAAGTATATCAAAATTAAGGATAAAGCATGGAATGCGAAATACCTAGTATAAATAGCAATAGCGAAGAGATGAAAAAATATTTTGACGAGGTAAAAACGATCGCCGTTGTAGGTGCTTCACCTGATACCACTAAAGCAAGTAATCACGTCGCACATTACCTCAAAGAGGCAGGGTATAAAATGATACCGATTTATCCAAAAGAAGATATCATCTTGGGAGAAAAAGTCTACAGAACCCTTGCAGAGATCGAAGAACCTATCGATATGGTAGTCGTATTTAGAAAACCTGCTGCTCTAGCTCCTATCGCTGATGCTGTGATCGCAAGGGGAGATGTAAAAGTATACTGGACACAACTAGGACTCGTCAACAATGAAGCAGCGCAAAAAGTGAAAGATGCTGGTATACATGTCGTACAAAACTACTGTGCGATGGTTGAACATAGAAAATTACAGGAGCAAAAATGAAAAAGGTATTCCTCTCAATAGCACTTTTTGGAAGTGCTACATTACTCAATGCAGAACTTTTTACGGAGTACTTTGACAACCATGTTGTAAAATCAAAAATAGAATACAAAGATGGGACAAGAACAGACACCCAAGAGGGTGTCAAACATGGACTTGAAGAAGTTTTTTATGAGACAGGAGAACTCGCATTTACAGTTCGTAATGTTGAAGGTAAGCGTGAAGGTACTATGGATTGGTATAGCAGAGAAGGAAAACACCTTGAAATTATGCGATATAAAAATGGTCTGCGTCATGGACTAAATGTCATCTTTTATGACAATGGTAATTTACGTATAGAAGTGAACTATATAGATGATAACAAAGAAGGTCCCGAAAAATACTATTTTAACTCTGGCAAACTTGCTTCTGAAGTAAACTTCGTGCATGGGTACAAAGAGGGGATACAAAAAGAGTATAATGAAGATGGAACACTTAACAATGAAGTGATGTATAAACATGGGTATCAAGAGGGAGAAAAACGGTGGTTCGATGCGAAAGGAAACATAATCCAAACCATTCGTTATAGAATGGACCGTCCTATTGATATCATGAAAAAAGTACAAAGCAAAAAGTCTGATCCTACGAATGATTTACTTCAAGGATTGGACTTCAATCCTAACAACAGAAAAGTAGATTAAGAAGGAGTATCATTATGTATCGTGCCATAATCAGTTTGACTATTTTGATTGGTTTCTCAACCCTTTATGCTGAAACTTATATCATTGAAGATGAAGCCCAAAAATCGACCTATGTTGATGGGAAGAGAGAAGGTATGACCTGGTGGTATGATGAAAATAAAAAGATCAAATCACAAGTTAATTTCACAAATGATCAAGAAAATGGTTTATATACCTCTTACTATGCCAATGGTAATGTTAAACTTACTGTCAATTATGTAATGGGACAAAAAGACGGCATCCAAAAAATCTACTATGACAATGGTCAGTTAGGTAGCCAAGTCAATTACAATATGGGACGACGAGAAGGGGTCATGACAGATTGGGACAGTGAAGGGTTCAAATCCTCTGAAGTATTTTATAAACACAATTATAAAGTAGGACTTGAAAAATTTTATGATCACAATGGGAAAGTCATCTACACTAACGAATATAAAATGGATCGAAATCCTGTGATGGTAAAACTACTTAAAGATAAAAGAAAAGATACTTTAGTCGATCTTGCCAAATATGGACTTATGCCTGAAGAGACTCCTGAAGAGAAACGTTTACGTTAAACTATCCAATCTTAGAAGATACTAGCTAGTATCTTCTCAATTTTTACCAACTTACCAAAAATAATTGACATTCCAAATTATAATAAACATACTTATGTATTATAATAAATTTTACTTATTTATAAAATTGTGTAAAAACTATACAAATTTAATAAAAAACCCTCTTTTTTAAAGGATACTTAATTATCTACATGTCACAATGATGTGTAATCAAATTTAAAAGGAGATTAAAATGATTTCAAAAATTGTAAAAAGTACAGTTGCTTGTTCATTACTTGTGACTGCTGCTTTTTCTGCAACTAATGACAGTTATGATAAAACACCACCGTTTTCTCTTGACAAATTAGAAGCAGTTAAAATCAAAGGTCAAACAGCTTACCAACCAAAGTCTGACTATAGCATGTTCGTAAACTATGAACTTGGTATGCACTGTGTTGGTTTCGATATGAGTTATTGTTGTGTTATCCCTCCATACAACTCAATCCAATCACAAGCTATTAAAGTGGGTAAAGGTACTACACTTCCTAAGCTTATGACGCCAGATGATAACGTTAAGCTTTTCGCGTATACAAAAGACAACTCGTTCTCTGAAGGTAATAAAATGAAGTACTGGATGGTACCTAAAGATGCCGATGGGGACGGACACCTTGATAGCCCAGGTGATAACGTAGCAAACTATGTTTGGACACATCTCTTTATCTATAAAGATCTTGAAGGTACGATGCCAAAAGGTGCTACAGAAAAAGACAGACTTGTAGTTGGTCGTCAGATTCAAGTAAAAGTGGATCACGGTCCTTCAGGTGCACCAATGACTGGTTATATGACATATGCTGGTAAAGATGGTGGTAACGTCGTTTTCTCTGATACACTAGTACCACCAGTTAAAGACGTAAAACTTGTTTTAACTGCATCACACCTTTGGGATTCACTTGGTCTCCCTTTAACTGCATTTAATGACAGTAGAAGAAAAGGTTCTTTACGTTCAGTAACGGAAAAAGATTTCCAACCTTTCCAATACTCTACTGTTGAGCTTCACACAGGTGACGGTAAGCAAATTAAACAACCTGATGGTGAAACTGTTTCTTACTTCGGTACAAACCCTGTAGATATCCCTAACTGTTATGCATGTCACTCACGTACAGGTAAAGCAGCACAAATGGCTAGAGATGAAGGTCTTAAGCAAGGTGACATGGAATACAACTATTGGAAAACATATCCAGATACTTCTGAGTATATGGCACGTCTTTCAGAAGGTTCTATCAATATCCTTTCTCTTCACGATGCACACCATGGAACAACATTCCTTTCTGACTACCGTTCAGATGCTCCGGCACAACGTTTAGGTAAAGTTGGTTTTGTTAACTGTCCAGACTGTCACGGTGATAACGTTTCAGGTAACCTTGTAGAGCCAAGAAAAAATGCTATGGGATACAAAACTGTAAAAGCAAAACCTCTTTCAGAAGCAATTCATGGGTTCCACCTTGCAATGGTTCCAATGCCTGATGCAGCTGGTAGATCACAAGCATGTCAATCATGTCACCCTACTCACTTCCAAAACCAAAATATGAACGATGACACTAACCCAT
>JBEAQM010000123.1:0-7106 GCA_041163845.1 Pseudomonadota bacterium
ACCATGTTTTGGTGTGGTGAAAAAGGACACGGTTGAGCTTATAGCTATACCACTGAAGATTGGTGATGGTGTAGTACCCCATCGCCAAAATCAAAAGTCCGTACCCTAAAGTATTGAGTAATATCATTGTTTATCCTTGCATATAGTGGTAATCGTCTGGGCGATAAAATCTTTATGTTGTAAAAAGAAATAGTGGTCTCCCTCGAGCGGATAAAAAAGGCTATCGGCAATTAAACTGGCGATTTTTTCTCCCGTATAGAGTGGTGTAGCGGTATCTGCTTTCCCCCAAAAACAAAGCGCTTTACTCTGGCTACGGGCAAATTGTGCTTCAAAATCTTCGTTCACCACATGTTTAAACGTCTCATACATCTCATGGCTCATCCCTTGGGCATCTGGGGCTACAAAAAGCTGACGGATTCGCTTCATACCAAGGGGTTTGAGGAGCTTTACAGTCGCTATTTTCAGCCGTATCGACCAAGGTTTTTTCGTCAAAATACCTGCCGAAGAGAGGAGAACTAAACAACGTGTCTTTAGTAGCGTCGCGACTTTCCCACCAAACGAATGCCCCATCGCGATCTGCGCAGAGACCCCCAACGCATCTAAAAAAAGCTTTACGATATTTGCATAATCTTCGGTTTTGAGTATGATATCATTGTTGCTTTTGCCAAAACCTGGCATATCAAGATAAATATGTTTATACTCAGCCAATGTATTCCCAAAAGCTTGCTTCATGATCTCTTTGTTGCTCCCCCAACCATGAAGGACGATCAACGCCTGTGGCATTGAAGGATTTACAATCTCATAGGAGAGTTTAAATAGTTGATCTTTATAGGTTATCTCTTTTAATGCCATCATGCCCCGCTTTTCAAATATCGTTTATTCTAACATAGTTCAAATACGACCCTCTTAAAATGTCAATTTTTGCCCTCTATCAAACCCATAAATATCATGGAGTAAAAGCAGTTTTCCAGACTCATTCACATACGCTGTAAGATACGCCGTATGGACAGGTAATTGCTTGTTAAATGGTATAAATTTGGTCTTCATAGAACGGTAAAAACCACGAACCTCTTGGTCTGATTTGGTGGTATAATTTTTCGATAAATAATTTAACATTTCGATCGGTTTTTGAAGTCGAATGCACCCATGACTAAAGGTACGTACTTGACGGTTAAAAAGATTTTTGGTTTGGGTGTCATGCATATAGACATCGTACGCATTTGGAAATAAGAACTTCACACGCCCAAGTACGTTACGTTCAGAAGGAACCTCTATAAACTTGTACGTCATTTTCTTTTTGTCTTTCTCTTCATGAAGATAATCTGCCCAATTGATAGAAGATGGATCGACTTCTTCCGATTCTATCTCATACGATTTTCGAACGACTAAACGCTCTTTTTTCAGATACTCTGGATCGGCAATCAAATGGGGAATCACTTCCGCTTTAGCGATACTATCAGGCACTCTCCAAGTAGGGTTCAGCCCAATATATTGCAGTGGCGCTGAAAAAATGGGTGTTTGCAGCTTTTTTTGTCCCACGATCACCCGCATCATCAGTTTGGTTTGATTCTCCTCTACGACGCGCACCATATATTCAGGTATATTGACTAAAACATATGTTTCACCAAGGTGTGGTTTCATGAGTTTAATCCGCTCTATATTAAGACGGACAGACCGCAATGTATCAGGAGATTGATTTTTACTTTTTTCTAACGCAGTGTAGCGTTGGACCAAATCATCAAACGCTTTATATTGTGGAACGTATGGTTTTAATATATCTTTGATCAATGCACCCGCTTTGAGCTGCGAAATGATCGCTTTTGGTTTCACCTGCTGTAAATAAATTTCATAATTGGTAGCGATCTTGGCTTCTTGTCTTTTTTCCTGATACGATTCAAACGCTTTAAGATCGATACAACTGTTGGCAAGGTTCTTCGTATATGCCACGAGTAACCTAGACATCAAAAAAGAATCTTCGCTCTGTTTGACTTTTTCATATAAAGGGGTTTGATTGCATAAAGAAAGGTATTGATCGGTCGAAAGAATTTGTAAAAACTCTTGTTTTTGAGACTCTCTCCATCCCTGTGCATCTGGTGTGTTGGGTGAGGTACATCCGACGACGAAAAAAAACGCTAAAAAGGTATAAGGTAACACAAATTGGATCTTTTTTTTCATTCTGATTGACTTCTTTTTTTTGATTTAATTAACGCATTTGCACAACAATATGCACTCGAAAATGCCCACTGAAAGTTATACCCTCCAAGCCTTCCTGTCACATCTAACACTTCGCCGACAAAATAGAGTCCTTCGACTTTTTTAGACATCATACTGGCTGGATCTATCTCAAAAGTCGGGATGCCCCCTTTGGTCACTTCTGCCTTAGCATATCCGAAGGTTCCCGCTGGTGCGAAGCTATAATGACTCAAGCTTTGAAGCATCTCTTTTTCTTGATGATTGAGCAAATTCCAAGGCTTATCTTCGATGTTGAATTGTAACAAAAATGCCTTTGTGACCCGTTTAGGCATGGGGAGTAATGTCGATAAGATTTTTTTGCTTCCTTCGATCGATTTCCATGAAAAATCGGGTAAAAAATCGATCTGTATCTTCCCTTTTTCCCAATAAAGCGAAGCATCCAAAACCGCTGGACCACTGATCCCCTTATGGGCAAAAAGAAGCGAGCCTTGACATACCTTATCCCCTACAGTGATCTTCACTTCACTTGAGACACCCGAAAGCGTTTTAAAAAAAAACTGCTCTTTTTGTACCGTAAAGCCCACTAATGCTGGCGCTGTTTTTACTAACGTATGACCAAAAGAAGCTCCGATCTCATATCCAATACCACTTGCACCGATTTGAGGATAACTCAACCCCCCAGAAGCGACCACTATACTTTTGGCTCGAAACGTTTTTTTGTCGGTTTGGACCTCAAATATCCCGTTATGTTTGGTGACTTTCAACACTTTTTGAGAAAGATAAACTTCTTGTTTTTGAGACTCTTTGAGAAAAATATCCAACAACTCTTTAGCAGAGTGTTCGCAAAAATATTGATTCTGTTTGCGCAATACAGGATGGAGTTGTTGTCTTTCAAGCCATGCTAAAAGTTTTTTCTCATCAAATATTTTTAATACATCGGCTACAAATGTTGCATCTGCTAAAAAATATTCAATCCCCATTTTTTGGTTAGTAATGTTGCATTTTCCTCCACCAGAAACAAGAATTTTTGCTCCAAGTTTCGGATTGGATTCAAGGATGACGACAGATTGTGCAGGCAATAAAGCAGCAAGCATCAACGCACTCGCACCACCACCGATAATAATCACTTCATAATTCATAAGGTGTATTATAGCTGAATAGATGCTACAATCCGTTATATGCTTATATAGGAGGACATTATGAAAAAGTATATGGTATCTTTATCCCTTATTGCGATTGTCACCTCTTTAGGATGGGGTGCAGAAAAATATGATACAAAAGCATTACGTACGATCCAAAACCTTTGTACGTCTTGTCATGGTACACCATTTTATTTAGCTAAACAGATCGACGAAGATGACTGGGATTTCTTTTTTAACACCCCAGGTAAATTAGAACAAATTCACAAAGAGAAACCAGAGGCGTTAAAAAACCTTAAAAGTTCCCTTTTCCAAGAGCGAAAAAAACAACTTTTACAATTTTTAATCGATAACTCGAAATACTCTGGCTCTGTCAATGGATGTGATGCAAACTTCTGCGGCACCAATCACTAATCTTACATACGAAACTGTAAATATTTACAGTTTCTGTAATTTTTTTAATCCCTCTTTCACAAGGGTCGACGTATCCCCAGTGCAACCATGCAATGCTTTTTGAATGACATCTTTTTTAAATCCAAGGCTTTCAAGTGCCATGATCGCATCACCATAAGCACTATTTCCCTGCGTTTCTTGTGTCCCATCGACAATAAAATCTGCTAACTCTACCAAGATACGACTTGCGGCTTTTGGTCCTATGCCCGGAACACGTTTGAGCATGCTGACATCCTTAGAAGAGACGATCTTCGCAAAAGTCGCGGGGGTAAAAGTAGAACAAATTGCTAAACCTACTTTAGGTCCTACTCCATTGATTTTGAGCACTGTGTCAAACATCTTTTTTTCATTGTGCTCTAAAAAACCGAAAAGTAAATGTGCATCTTCACGGATCACTTGCGTGACAAAGAGTTTGACTTTTTGATCTGTAATTGCATTGGAAGTATTGATCGAAACCATCACTTCGTAAATCAACCCATGCACATTGATATGGACAAACGTAGGCTCTTTTTTTTCAATTACCCCTTCGATACCAACTATCATTTTGATTCCTTGTGTGTTTAAGTTTGCAAAGTATAGCAAGTGTAAGGAAGAGAAAAACAAAATATGTCATTTTGACATCTTTTTATTTCACATGAATATTACGATAAAATACACTTTATATTTAGATACGAAAGAGAACCATGCAATTCAAATCGATCTTCACTAACAGTTTTGGGATTTTATTTTCTCGTGTGACAGGATTAGGACGTGATGTGCTTATGGCTTCTGCACTAGGTGCTTCTGTATGGAGCGATATGTTTTTTGTGGCATTTAAACTCCCTAACCTTTTTCGTCGTATCTTCGCCGAAGGGGCTTTTACCCAAGCCTTTATGCCATCGTTTGTCGCGAGTCGTCAAAAAGGGGTGTTTGCTACCGCGATCTTTTTACGATTTTTACTCTTTTTAACTGCATTTTCACTCTTGATCACCCTATTTCCCCAAATCATTACTAAAATGATGGCGTGGGGATGGGATGGGGATCTTATCTCCCAAACTTCGCCGTTAACAGCGATCAATTTCTGGTATCTTGATTTGATTTTTATCGTCACATTTTTGGGAACACTATTACAGTATAAAGAGCACTTTTTTACGACTGCTTTCTCGACAACGCTTCTTAATGTTTCGATGATTGGTGCGCTCTATCTTTACATGAAGTCGGATCCTGCTACAGTCGCCTATGCGCTGAGTTTTGGCGTCATTATAGGGGGAGTATTGCAGGTTATCGTTCATGTGTTTGCATTGCAGCAAGTGAAACTTCACAAAATATTGATCGGTGGATGGAAATATCGTAAGTCAAGAGATATCAAAGAGGAAGAAAAACACTTTAATACACTTTTTATCCCTGGTATATTGGGCAATTCTACACCACAAATTTCAGCATTTGTCGATACCACACTTGCGACATTTTTAGGACAAGGGGCAGTCTCATACCTCTTTTATGCCAACAGGGTGTTTCAACTCCCCCTTGCAATTATTGCTATTGCGACAGCAACAGCGCTTTTCCCCGCGGTTTCCAAAGCCCTCAAAAACAACCAAAAAGAAAAAGCCTTTGCGAATCTTTCGAAAGCTTTTTGGTTTTTGATGTTTTTACTGGGCGCATCAACTGTGGGTGGGATACTACTAGCAGAACCGGTGGTTTGGTTACTCTTTGAGCGGGGGAAATTCACAAGCACACAAACACTCCAAACTGTCTATGTCCTTCAAATGTATATGATAGGACTTCTCCCTTTTGGGATCGCAAAACTTTTTTCGATGTACCTTTACGCTTCCCAAAAACACCTCAAAGCAGCCAAAATTGCACTCTATTCGCTTATCGCATCTGTCACAGGATCACTGATACTCATGCATCCAATGGGCGCTGCAGGACTTGCTTTGGCAGGGAGCTTAGGAGGATGGGTGCTTTTAGTTCTTACTGTTAAAGAGGTAGGATCACATACCTTTTTAGAGATCATTAGATCAAAAAAATCACTCTATTGGATCGTCACAATGGCACTCATGACAGGGGTATTACTTTGGGCAAATCAGCTCTTAGTTGCAACTATTCGCTAAGGCTAATTAACTTTTAGCTATAATCACCCATATTTAACCTCCATCAAGGATCAACATACTCGATGTATATTTACGACAGCGTACAAAAGACCAAACTTCCATTTGAACCCATCCGACATGGGGAAGTGAGTATCTATGTGTGCGGTCCTACTGTGTATGATGATGCCCATTTAGGTCATGCTAGGAGCTCGCTTGCCTTTGACCTTCTCTCCCGTACCTTTAAAGCACTTGAGTATCAAGTGACCATGGGAAAAAACTTCACCGATATCGATGATAAAATCATCAAAAAAGTAGAACAGACAGGACAAACACTCGAAGAGATCACGACATTTTATATCCAGCGATACCTTGACGATATGGCTGCTATTGGGGTACAGCGTCCCGATATCGAACCCAAAGCGACCCAATCACTCGAAGCAATCGAAAAGATGATTCAAAACCTCATTGACAAAGACTTTGCGTATCTTACCTCTACGGGTGATGTTTATTTCGATACGAGCAAAGATGCACATTATGGGGATATCTCTCATAAAGTCGGAGAAGATCACGACAACCAAAGCCGTGTAGCTCACACTACTGAGAAAAAAAACCCTAAAGACTTCGCCCTATGGAAAGCGTGCAAAGGGGGAGAAGATATCTGTTTTCACACTGCTTTTTCTGCTGGTCGTCCTGGATGGCATATCGAATGTTCAGCGATGATAGAGAAACACTTTCATGGAGATGCGCACTATACGATCGATATCCATGGTGGGGGTGCTGACCTTCTTTTCCCTCACCACGAAAATGAAGCTGCCCAAAGCCGCTGTGCCACGGGACATGAACTTGCCAAATACTGGATGCACAATGGCTTCGTGCAAATCGATGGAGAAAAGATGAGTAAATCACTCGGCAACAGCTTCTTCCTCAAAGATGCCCTTAGTGTCTATGATGGAGAGATACTACGCTATTACCTCAACTCGGTTCATTATAGGAATGATTTTAATTTCAGTGAAGAGGAGCTGCTGATCGCCAAAAGGAGATTAGATAAACTCTATCGACTCAAAAAGCGTGTCACTCCGGGGGGACCTTCTGTCGTCAAGCCTGCGTTTAAAAAACAACTCTTAACTGCCATGTCAGATGATTTAAATATCTCTATTGCCCTTGCTCATATCGATGAGATGATTGCTCAAACCAATGATGCACTCGATCAAAATCCCAAAGACAAAGGGCTCAAAAAAGAGACATTAGCGAA
>JBEAQM010000124.1:0-4250 GCA_041163845.1 Pseudomonadota bacterium
GACTATGCCTCTGAAGGTCTTTTGCTCTTAACTGACGCGGTAGATGTCGCGACAGCACTGATGGAGAGTGATCTAGATAGAACCTATAACCTCAAGATAGACAAGCCTCTCTCTGCTGAGATGATCACTGCAATGAAAGAAGGAATGACCCTTGAAGATGCCAGAGCAGGTGCCCACGAAAAGAGTAAAATTTACAGTATGACATTTGCACCATTTATCCATTTTGAGATGCGCGCTGAAGGGAAACACTTTACAAAGCTAAGGGTCACTATCAACGAAGGGAAAAATAGAGAACTTCGACGCTTTTTTGGACATTTTGATGCCAAAATACTTGACCTTAAACGTGTCGCATTTGGGGGAATAGAGCTTAACAATTTACCTACCAATAAAACCCGTTATTTCTCACGCAAAGAGTATGATGATCTTCATAAGTTTATGAAAGAGAGAAAAAAAGCAGAAAAGAGAATAGCAAAGCCATCGAAAGAGGACCTAGAAAAAGCGTAATCCATGTCCACATTAGCCCTCAAATATCGCCCAAAAACCCTTGATGAGTTTATAGGACAGCCACACCTTTTAGACAAGGATGCCGTTTTTTACAAACTCATCATGTCAGGCAAGCTTTCCCATACTTTTTTTTATGGTCCTCCAGGATGTGGTAAAACGACTTTGGCAAGAGTTATTGCTTCGCTACTCGAGAGACCTTTTTATGAAATAAATGCCACTACACTCAAGATAGAAGATTTACGCACCATCTTTAAAGAGTTTGCACATGCCCTACAAAAACCGCTTATCTTTATCGATGAGGTCCACCGACTGAGCAAAAACCAACAAGAGGTACTTCTCCCTTTTATGGAGAACCATGCTGGACTTATCATTGGTGCTTCTACAGAGAATCCTTATTATTCGCTTACCGCTGCCATGCGATCAAGATCACATCTTTTTGAGCTCACCTCAATCCCGTTGGAAACATTATCTAGCTATCTAGAAACCATTTTAGCACGAGAAAAAATAGCAATACAAGAAGATGCCAAAGAATATTTGGTTTTTTCTAGCGGGGGCGATGTCCGTGCGATGCTAAATCTTCTTGAGAGTGCTCAATCCATCGAATCAACTATTAGACTAGAAACACTCAAACAAATACGCCCACATGCAATGCAAGCTGGTAGTTCGGAGAGTGAAAGCCATTATGAACTGACCTCTGCCATGATTAAAAGTGTGCGTGGATCAGATATCGATGCGGCACTTTATTATTTAGCCCGTTTGGTTGATGGAGGAGAACCTGCGGAGTTTATCGCCAGACGTTTAGCAATCTTAGCGAGTGAAGATATAGGCAATGCCAATCCACATGCCCTTAATCTAGCCAGTTCCGCGCTAAACATTGTCAAACACATCGGCTACCCAGAAGCAAGGATCACCCTTTCCCAGCTCATTATCTATCTCGCCTCTTCTCCAAAATCCAATAGTGCTTACATAGCGATCAATGATGCGCTCCAAGAGATAAGCGCTGGAGAACTATATCCTGTTCCTTCCCATATAAAGACCCATGCAAAAGCGTATCTTTATCCACATGATTTTGGTGGCTGGGTAAAGCAACCCTATCTTTGTGTTCGTAAAACCTACTATCATACGAAACAAATCGGTTTTGAAAAAACCCTTTTGGAATGGCACGAAAAGATCACAAAAGCAGACTAAAACCACGTTTCATACACATTTGTATGCTATAATAGATATTATAATAAGAAAGGAAAAACAGATGAAAAAACATTTCTTTAAAACAACCAGCTTATCTCTTGTTGCACTTCTTTTTTTAAGTGGGTGCGTAGGAGATGAAGCCCTACCAAATAACGCGACACAAACTGGTGCCGCGACAGGTGCAGTAGCCGGTGCAGTGATAGGATATAATTCCGGCAACCATGCTGGTCGCAATGCTGTCATAGGGGCTTTACTAGGTACCGCTTTAGGATCAGCGATAGGGAGCGATGTAGACAGCCAAAATGCAGAGCCTGAAAATTCAGGTGGCTGGGAATAATCAAAAAAGGAGTTTATTATGAAATCATACAAATCACTATTAGCCGCTTCGACAACTGCTCTCATACTTACAGGATGTTATAACCAACCAGGGCTCATACAAGATCAAAGCTATGACCGTACAAAAACCGGTGCAGCCACAGGTGCTATCGCTGGCTCTATGATCGGATACAACACAGGAAGCCATGATGCAAAAAGTGCCATCATCGGTGGATTGCTCGGTGCTGCCTTAGGTGGAGCGATAGGGTACAATATGGACGAACAAGCCAATGAAGTTGCCAACGCATTGGGCACAGGGGTAAACAATGATCCGCTTGCTCCCCTTGACCCAAGAAGAGACATCATCGTATCAAAGACCAATCAATATGTAAAAATCATCTTTAGAGATGATATGATGTTCGCAACAGGCTCATCTGAGTTACAATCTAATGCATATTATAAAGTACAAAAAGTCGCTCAACTACTCCAAAACTACCCACAAACAGTCGTAGGTGTAGCAGGATTTACAGATAATGTAGGGAGCTACTCTTACAACATAGGGCTTTCACAACAACGTGCCAATACAGTAGCTTCTATCCTCAGTGTGAATGGGAGACCTTATACAAAAGGATGTGCATACGAAAAAGCGATCGCCCCAAATACGACAGCACAAAACAGAGCACTCAATAGAAGGGTAGAGGTGTATCTTTACTCAAACAACCGCAATATGTCGGACCCTTGCCAACAATAAATCATTTGAAAGAGCTAAGCCTTTGCTTGGCTTTTTCGGCGGTTAAATTTCCCGCAAAATAACCATCTTCCACTTCACAAAGTACGGCGTCAATTTTTCTTTGCAACACTTCATCCAAAACCCTTTCACCGATAAATGTTTTCATCGCATCAAAATGAGGGAAAAGTGCTAAAAACTCCTTTTTTAACGCGGATCGATCCCATACTTCTATTTTGACTTGATCTGAAGCCTCAGAAGTATCAAGGACATCTCGTCCAATACTATCTCTTTTACAATAGGCGTTATCTTGCATTTTTTGATGGTATTGGTTGCTTTGGAGAGTCTCTTCTTTTTGGATATCACCGATAAATCCTTTGATAAAATAAACTGCCCCAACACCCATCAATATAAAAATAAATAAACTCTTATCCATCATTTTTCCCTTAGTAGAAAAATTATAACTATAGTTCAATTAGACAAGACTAACCTTGAAAAATTTTACATTTCATTTCTTTGCGTATTTTCAATTGAAACAAAATTTATTTTTGACATAATTACGAAAATAAAATATGGGAAAAGAAATGTTTAGACGATTTTGGAGTATTTTTTCTAGTGATATTGCGATAGATTTAGGAACAGCAAATATATTGGTGCTGAATAAAAATCAAGAAATTTTAACCAACGAACCCTCTATAGTTGCAATGCATCGCAATCATAAAGGCAAAGATGAAATATTAGCAGTAGGGTCCAGGGCCAAAGAAATGTTAGGCAAAACGCCTGACAGTATCCGCGCGATTCGTCCATTAAAAGATGGGGTTATTGCTGATTTTGAAACCACAGAATTGATGATGCGATATTTTATCGAAAAAGTACACAACAGAAAAAGTTTTCTTTCCCCAAGAATGGTAATCTGCGTACCCTACGAAGTAACCCGCGTAGAAAGACGTGCCATTGAGGATGCTGCATACAATGCCGGCGCTCGATTTGTGTACCTGATCGAAGAACCGATGGCAGCCGCTATTGGTGCAGGACTCAACGTAGAAGTGGCTCAAGGAAATTTGGTCGTTGATATTGGTGGAGGAACGACCGAAATTGGTATTACTTCACTTGGTGGTATTGTTGCTAGTACTTCACTTCGTGTAGGGGGGAATAAATTAGATCAAGATATTATCGATTATATTAAGAAAAACTTTAATCTCCATATTGGTGAACGAACAGCGGAAAACCTAAAAATAGAGCTTGGCACAGCGATCAACTCAAGCAAAGGGGGGAAAAAAACTGTCAGTGGGCGTGATACTACCAATGGTACTGTTGTCTCTATCGAAGTGACATCACAAGACATCAGAAAAGCGATAGAAAATTCTCTTGAAGATCTTGCGCATGCGCTAGAAAATATTATAGGCAAATGCCCTCCAGAACTTGCTGGAGATATTATAGATAATGGTATTGTTCTGACTGGAGGAGGGGCTTTGATTGGTGATTTGGATACCTATTTATCTGATATCACAAAAGT
>JBEAQM010000125.1:0-2726 GCA_041163845.1 Pseudomonadota bacterium
GGGAAAGGAAGACAAAAAGACCACCATTTAGTGGGGACATCTTTGTTTAAAGTTTTTGCCCAAAAATTAGCCTTATCCCCAGAACATATCGCGATGGGGGAAAAACTTATTTTACACCATACACTCATGAGTAAAACGGCACAGCGTGAAGATATATTTAACGAAAGGATTGTGATACATTTCGCATCTTATTTTAGTACCCGTAAACTCCTAGATATGATCTATATCCTCACCTACGCCGATATGAACGGTGTGGGTCAAGGGGTCTATAACTCTTTTAATGCAAGATTGCTCCGCAGTCTATATGAACAATCATTAGACGTATTAGATCACACAGAAATGTTAGACGATGCAACCAAACGACTAAAAAAAGAACAAACAATCAAACGAAATGCTTATTTTCAAACACTCTGCAGTACAGATCAAAAAAAAGTACTGAGCATCCCTTCTGATTTGCTTTTTATCCGCTATACGACATCAGCCATTATGCAGATTGTATACGAAGCATTCTCTACCAAGGAGTATAGTTTCAAGATACATAACGAAGAGTATCTCACAATAGAAGTGATCCGAAGAAAATCATTTAATATCTCTTATTTTTTAGGCAGACTCTCTAATTTAGGCGTCGTTCACATGGATATTTGCAAACTCTTTGACGATCTGAAATATTTTAAAATAGAGTTTCACACCACAGTAGAACCAGATGAGATTGGACGTATTAAGATGATCTTGCATGACTCTTTTGACGAAAGCAAAAAAAGTCCACTCACCCTTCCGGTGATTCAAAAAGAGGAAATCAAAATCGATTGTGACCACTCAAAACATTTTGCGGTCATGCATCTTAATTGTAAAGACCAAAAAGGGTTATTGGCGTATTTGATCCATCTGTTTGATTCCTTTGGAATCGATATCGCAACAGCAAAAATACATACGATCAAAAGTCGGGTCAAAGACCTCTTTCTCATTGAAAAGAATGGAAACTTCTGCCATAATGTTGAAATGATAATCGATAAATTAACGGGGATGGAGTAATTATGTGTGGTATCGTAGGGTATATTGGACTTAAAGAGAAAAAAGAGCTTTTATTGGAAGGGTTGCAAGAACTGGAGTATAGAGGCTATGACTCTGCAGGTATTGCGATCATAGAAGGGAATCAACTTCATAACTATAAAGCGATAGGCAAACTAGACAACCTACGAGAAAAAACCAAATCGTACCATAGTGAAGGATTTGGTATCTCTATTGGACATACCAGATGGGCAACCCATGGGAAACCGACAGAACTCAATGCCCATCCTCACCTAGGAGAGTACTCTTATGTCGTCCACAATGGTATCATCGAAAATTATCAAATCCTCAAAAATGAACTCCAAGCAGATGGTGTCACCTTCTTAAGTCAAACCGACACAGAAACTATCGTCCATCTGTTTGAGAAGTATTATAATGCATCGAATGAAGCCTTTAGCTCATTTGAAAAAACCATCCAAAAACTTGAAGGGGCTTATGCCACACTTCTCATTACCGAAGCAGCACCCGATACGATCTTCTTTGCAAAAAATGGCTCTCCTATGCTTATCGGATTTGACAAAGAAGAGATTTACTTTGCCTCTTCGGATACCCCCGTTATAGGTAAAGCAAGTGAAGTGTACTATCTTGCCGATGGCGAGTATGGATATGTCCAAAATGGAAAAGTACATCTTTTTAACAAGCAAGGAAACCGTTCGTTCACGACACAAAAACTGAGTGCAGACAAAATACTCGCCCAGAAAGATGGCTATCGCTTTTTTATGGAAAAAGAGATTTATGAACAAAGTCGTGTCATGAGTGAAACGATGATGGGACGTGTTTTATCAGATAAAATCAAGTTTGATGAATTACAAGAAAACTTTTTCGATGGGATCAATGCGATCAAGATTTGCGCATGTGGCACCAGCTACCACTCTGCTCTCACTGCCGCTTACCTTTTCGAACGTATCGCTAAGATCAAATGTGATGTGGAAATCGCTTCAGAGTTTAGATATAAAGAGCCTTTATTGACAAAAGATACATTGTTTGTCACTATCTCTCAAAGTGGAGAAACAGCCGATACGCTAGAAGCACTCAAAATGGCAAAACGTGCGGGCCTTAAAAGCCTTAGTGTCTGTAACGTAGACAACTCTTCTATCGTTCGAGAAAGCGATGCAGCCATCTTAACCAGAGCGGGGATTGAAAAAGGGGTAGCCAGCACGAAAGCTTTTGCTACACAAACGATGGTACTTTGGATGCTTGCACTCTATGCAGGAGAAGCCAAAAATACGATTTCACCAGAAGTACTCAAAACAGAAATCGATGCGATGCTGCACACACCAAAAGCACTTATGGTTTCGGATACATTACACACAAAGCTTCACAGACTTTCCAAACGATACCTTCATGGGCATGGATTTTTCTTTATCGGTCGAGATATCTTCTATCCACTCGCGCTTGAGGGTGCACTGAAACTCAAAGAGATCAGTTATTTGCATGCAGAAGGATACCCTGCAGGAGAGATGAAACACGGTCCTATCGCGCTGGCTGATGCAGAACTCTTTACCATCGCACTTATGCCAAAAACGATGCATTATGAAAAGATCAAATCTAACGTCGAAGAGCTGAGTGCAAGAGATGCTACCATCTGTGCGATCTCCCCTCTGGCTTTTGATTTGGCTGATGATTTCATACAAACCACGTATGATACACATCCGATG
>JBEAQM010000126.1:0-2670 GCA_041163845.1 Pseudomonadota bacterium
GCTAAACCGATAGGGGCTATTAGTAAATTGCTTTCGCAAACCATGGCAGGCTCTTTTTATCAGAAGTTTAAAGGTCGGGTAGAGAAAGTACTTGAGCATTTGCCGCAAGGGGCAACCTATATGGCAAAGCGGTTTGAAGAATCTTTTAAATTAATTACCCCAGGAATTTTGTTTGAAGAGATGGGGATTGAATATATCGGTCCAGTCAATGGGCATGATATCGAATCTTTGATAGAGACGATGGAGATAGCAAAAGCACTTCATAAACCAGTGATTATCCATGCGCAAACAACGAAAGGTAAAGGGTATGAGATCGCTGAAGGGACGAAAGAGCATTGGCATGGGGTAAGTCCATTTGATCTTCAGACAGGTAAAGCGCTCAAAAAAGCAACAAGTGGAAAATCTGCTACTGCTATTTTTGCCGAAACATTGGTCGAATTAGCAGATGCAGATGAAAAAGTAGTTGGGGTGACAGCAGCGATGCCAAGTGGTACAGGGCTTAGTGCTGCTATGGAAAAATACCCTAAACGGTTTTGGGATGTGGCGATTGCAGAACAACATGCAGTAACCTCCATGGGTCCCTTAGCAAAAGAGGGGTTCAAGCCATTTTGTGCAATTTACTCTACCTTTTTGCAACGAGGATTTGACCAGGTGATCCATGATATTGCATTGATGGATATAGGGGTCGCTTTTGCATTAGACAGAGCGGGTATTGTCGGTGAAGATGGTGAGACACATCAAGGAGCATTTGATATCTCTTACTTGAGAAGTATTCCAAACATGACGCTATTTGCCCCTTATAACGAAACCACGATGAAATTAGCGATGTCTTTCGCCAAAGAGTATCATCACCCTTGTGCATTTAGATACCCACGTGGATCATTTTTAGGACAAGAAAGAGAAGCAACACCATTTGAATTAGGTAAATCGGTGTTGTTACAAGAGGGGGAAGAAGTACTTTTTATCGGTTATGGTAATGGCGTGGGACGTGCAGAAAAAGTAGCTAAATTGATGGATAGTACACCGGCTATTTTAGATCTTCGTTTTGTAAAGCCATTGGATATTTTGATGTTGAAAGAGTTAAGTCATCGATATAAAAAATGGTATGTTTTTTCCGATTCTGCTGCACAAGGTGGTGTCGGTTCGGCTATTTTAGAATGTTTAAGTGCCGAGCGTATTCATGATGTGGTATTAACCACATTTGAGTATAAAGACCAGTTTATTACACATGGGAATACCACATTGGTAGAAGAATCATTGGGGTTACTTCCAGAACAGTTAGTCAAACAAATTGTCTAAAATGTCATCCTGAATTTGATACAGTTTTCTTAAAAAGATTGTATCAAGTTCAGTGACAGTGAACAGAGAGAATCGATGAAAAGAGTAGCTTTACTTGTCGTAAAGAAAAAGGATTTAAAATGAATGAATACATTTTTACCAGTGAATCGGTAACTGAAGGGCATCCAGATAAGATGGCAGATCAAATCTCAGATGCGATACTTGATTATATTATCGAGCGAGATCCTAAAGCCAGAGTTGCGTGTGAAACGCTTTTGAGCAATGGTTTTTGTGTGATTGCAGGAGAACTTAAAACGACTACCTATGCACCGATGCAAGAGATCGCAAGAGAGGTTGTAAGGGAGATTGGCTATACCGATGCGAGTTATGGATTTGATTATAGATCAGCAGGGGTATTAAATGGTGTAGGAGAGCAAAGTCCTGATATCAATCAAGGGGTTGACCAAGCTTCAGGTGAGATTGGTGCAGGGGATCAAGGATTGATGTTTGGGTATGCGTGTAATGAGACCAAAGAGTTGATGCCTTTACCGATTTCATTGGCTCATAAATTGACAGCAAAATTGGCCGAAGTTCGTAAAAATGGTACGGTTCCTTTCTTGCGTCCGGATGGAAAATCGCAAGTTTCTGTGAAATATATCGATGATAAACCTGTAGCGATCGATACCATCGTAGTCTCGACACAACACCACCCAGAAGTGACACTTGAACAAGTCAAAAAAGCAGTTCTTGAAGAGGTGATTAAACCAGTGATCCCTGCGGAGTTACTCACAGATGATATTATTTATCATATCAATCCAACCGGACGATTTGTGATCGGTGGACCGCAAGGGGATGCTGGATTGACTGGTAGAAAAATTATTGTTGATACCTATGGAGGCTCATGTCCTCATGGGGGAGGGGCATTTTCTGGGAAAGATCCAACGAAAGTAGATCGTTCAGCAGCCTATGCAGCACGTTATGTCGCAAAAAATCTTGTAGCAGCAGGTGTATGTGACAAAGCGACACTACAAATCTCTTATGCCATTGGTGTGGCGCAACCAATTTCTATTTTAGTCAATACCCATGGGACAGGAATGGTGGAAGATACAAAAATCACAGAGTGTGTACGTGCTCTCTTTAACCTCACGCCAAAAGGGATCATGGAGGAGTTGGATCTGCTCAGACCAATCTACAAAAAAACAGCAGCGTATGGACATTTTGGTAGAGAGGATAGCGATTTTACTTGGGAGCAAACACCGCGTGTAGGGGAAATTCAAAAATATTTGGGTATCGTAAAGTAAAAATGATCCATAATATAAATAGAAATGAAATGCTTTAAAGTTTTTTTTAAAAATCTTTGGCTATAGTTATTCGTATCTTAAAATAAAGGAA
>JBEAQM010000127.1:0-2579 GCA_041163845.1 Pseudomonadota bacterium
CTTTATAGAGTTTTGTCCCCAAGATCAATGCGGGCTCTTCCACTTCACCTAGGTCATAAATCTTCTCTTTGCTCAAATCGCTGTTCATAACGATCAACGATCCTCCTTGATCTAAAGCATACACTTTACCGTCAAATGCTGTTGCGACGGCATAGTGTGCAAACTTATGTTTGGTCATCGCAATCTTTTGAAGTTTATCATCTAAAGCGATCACATACCCCTCTTGCGTAAAGAGATAGATCGTACCAGCATCATAGGCTACTTCAGAGATGTTTTCTTTATACTCTAATTCCCCTTGGTCACCTAAAGTGATCAATTTTTGAGACGTTGCTGCGATCATTGTATTACCTTGCCGGGTAAGATAAATCACATTATTAAAGGCTTTTGCACTACTAAGGTAGATCACTTTTGCATTATTCGTATCAGAAAGACTTACGATGATCAACTTACCATCAAGCATAGGCATTACAACTAAATTGTCAATAAAAATAGGGTTAGCTGCTCTTGTGTCGATTGCAAATGTCTCTTCTGAACGATTTTCAACCACTTTTTTATTTTCTGCGATGTTATAGATACCAAAACTATTGTTGTTTAAAATATATGCTACCACATCATCTCGTACTGTCGCTGCTACGACTGGTACATGGAGCGCAACATCACGAATCACTTGTTTGTTTTTTTTGTCAATGATTCTTAGCAGTCCTTCCATATTGGTAGCCAACACATAGGTATCATTTTCGTTTAAAAAACGATACCCTTCACCAAGCTCTATAGTACTGATCCCTGAAGCTACTACATAGGTACCATCATCGAGTGTCCCACCATTACGGCTTAAACGTTCCATCGTTCCACCATAAGAAGCAGAAGCATCTGATGCTGAAAAAGTCTCTTCTGGTTCAAAATATTTTTTACCGCTACAACCTGAAAAAAGCAATGCTAAGAGTGCGAGAGTAGTAAATGCTAACGTTTTCATCTATTGACCTTTAAGTGTAGAGTGTTTTAAAAATTGGGCAACCACTGCCAAAGGAGAACGATCACTGATACGCTCTAATTGGTTTTGTGCTTTTTTGACATCCCCAGCATTCAACGCCAAATAAGCTTCTTCAAAAAAAGATAACTCTTTATACAGTGTTGAGTCAACAGGCTTTTGATTGAGTGCCCCCAAAGCATAACTGCTTGCATCTGCGATCACACTGTTAGTACTTTTTGACAATGTAGCCAATATTTTTGTATCCTGCTTACGGATGGCCTGTGCATACGTATAAAGTTCATAGAGTGCTGGATTATTCTCTGCAAGGATTTTCAAGGAAACAGCATCGTCACTTTGTTTTTGAAGTGTCAAAAATGCTTGATTGGCTTTTGCTAATTTGGCTTCATGCATCACATTGACTACCGCACTTCCACCCAAAAACAAAAGACCCGCACCGACCACAGCCCACAAATAAAGTTTATATTTTTTATAAATCGCTTCCAATCTAAAAGCACTCTCAAGTACTTTTTCATCTCCACTTAATTCACTTTTGACATAATTGACATTATCTTGAATGCTCACCTAGTTCTCCTAGAAATAGTTTGATCAGATATTATACCCTTTAGAGTTAAGAGTATGATTATATTGCGTCGTATCTTCTATCCTTAGCCGATATCATTACCAATAAATAATCGTTTTTCTTCTCCCCCAACAGCGTGCCTTTTGACATGCATTGCCCATATAAATATCGATGGTTTTTCTCCATCTATTTGCCATCTTATCCATCACGACATAATTCCCTTCAAGCCCTTCAATCTTGACACTCGTACCATGTTTCAATCCCATCTTGATCAAGTCATTTGAAACAGCGATCGCCTTAGTATCTGCAGTTAAGATATCTCCCCAAGCTCCGCGCACAGGCTTTTTAGGATTGCGTTGGATACGACAAGTATAGGCGCTGGCTTCGACCTCTAGAGCATAGTATTCACTCTTTTCGAAGATCGGTGGTGTAGGCTCTTGTGTACAGTTAGTAAGCCCCATCCAACCCATCAAAAATACGATACTATGTAAAAGATATGGTTTCATGTTTGTTCCTTTGCTTGCTCTATAACGTTACCACCGTGATACCAAGATTTCCTGGCATACGATGAAATGTTCTGATTTTGGGGTGTCTTTTGAGGTATTCAGTGACCAATTTAGCCAAGATCCCACCCCCAGTACCATGTATGATTTGTACTTCACTCAATCCATTAACCATCGCATCTGAAAGAAATTTATCGACCGTATCGATAGCTTCATCTCCATACATTCCTAACAATTTTACAGAGACAGAAGCACCCGATTTTTCGACACTGACATTCGCTTTAGGTGCTTTTGGCTTCACTTGTACAGCAGGGAGATCCCCTCTTGGTTTGACCTGATCTAAAGGAACCCTCATCTTCAATCCATCGACCAAAATCGTCGCATCTTTCCCCCGGATCGATATCAACTCCCCTTTATGTGAACGGTACTTGATCTTGTCCCCTTCTTTCAGTGGCACTTCCTCTTTTCGTTTGATCTCTTTGAGGGGGGCACTTTTACGCTGATGTGCGACATTGAGCAGACGTCT
>JBEAQM010000128.1:0-5323 GCA_041163845.1 Pseudomonadota bacterium
AATGTAATTTAGAGATCAAATTAGGTGATCCAACGCCACCTAATTTTAAATTTACACGTCAAAGAGCTAAAGAGATTAACCTTGCTATACCTTATCCGGATCTAGAGTATTCGCTTGAGAACGATAAAGTACTTTTTGCAGAAGAAGCGATCAAAGGACTTATAAAACGTTTAGAGATTGTGCCCTTAGAGCAGCATGCATTATATAAGGAACGACTTCAAACAGAGATCGATATTATTAATAATATGAAATTTCCAGGGTATATGTTGATCGTTTGGGATTTTGTCGATGCGGCGAAACAAATGGGTATACCTGTAGGACCAGGGCGTGGTTCTGCTGCAGGTTCCTTGGTTGCTTATTCTTTAGGAATTACCGATATTGATCCTATCCCTTATGGGTTACTTTTTGAACGTTTTTTAAATCCTGAACGTATTTCGATGCCAGATATTGATATGGATTTTTGTCAAGCACGTCGTCAAGAGATTTTGGATTATGTCGTTGAAAAGTATGGGCGTGTGAATGTGGCTCAAATTATCACTTTCGGTAAACTTTTAGCCAAAGGGGTGATACGAGATGTAGCACGTGTACTTGACATGCCTTATTCAAAAGCAGATGCTATGGCGAAGTTGATCCCGGATGAACTAGGCATCGATCTTAAGAATTCTTACGATAAAGAGCCCAAGATCAAAGAACTGCTAGAAAAAGATCCATTGGCTAAACGTACATGGGATTTTGCACTTTCACTCGAAGGGCTTAATCGTAATGCCGGAACACATGCCGCAGGAGTGGTGATATCTAACGAACCTTTATGGCAAAAAACACCACTTTTTAAACCTTCTGGACTCGATACGTTGGCAACACAGTATTCGGGTAAATATGTCGAAGATGTTGATCTGATCAAGTTTGACTTTTTGGGACTTAAAACACTCACTGTTATTGAAGAAGCATTGCAGTTAATTGAAAAAAGACACGGTAAACGGATTAATTTTATCGAAGAGGATATTGAAGATAAAAAAGTATATGACTATATCGGTACAGGTGAGACATTAGGGTTGTTTCAGATTGAATCTGCAGGGATGCAAGAACTTGCAAAAAAATTGAAGCCAAATGGTTTTGAAGATGTGATTGCGATGCTTGCGCTTTACCGTCCAGGTCCTATGGAATCTGGAATGCTTTCTGACTTTGTTGAGCGTAAACATGGTAGGGCCGAGATCACGTATAGTTTTCCAGAGCTTGAGCCGATACTTAAGCCAACGTATGGAGTGATTGTTTATCAAGAGCAGGTCATGCAGATTGTCCAAACGATCGGTGGATTTAGCCTTGGAGGTGCAGATCTTGTTCGTAGGGCAATGGGTAAAAAAATCAAAGAAGAGATGGATAAACTTAAAAGTGAGTTTGCCAACGGTGCCGTAAATAAAGGGTTTGATAGGGAAAAATCTGAAATTCTTTTCGATCTTATTGTAAAGTTTGCTGGGTATGGGTTTAATAAATCACACTCGGCTGCCTATGCGATGATCACATTTTATACCTCTTATTTAAAGTATTATTACCCCACAGAGTTTATGGCAGCAATGTTAACGCTAGAAAAAAACAATACCGATAAAGTGGTCAAATATGTTGATGAACTCAAGCGGATGAAAATCAAACTCCTCCCACCAGATATTAATCGTTCTGGACTTGTATTTGAAGCACGTAATGTAGATGGGGATGAAGTCGTTATGTTTGGGATGGGAGCGATCAAAGGGGCAGGGGATATTGCTATTAACTCAGTCTTGGTAGCGAAAAAAGAGGGGGCATTTAAAGACCTTTCTGATTTTATTTCACGTATTGATTCAAGTAAGGTAAATAAAAAAGTTATTGAATCTTTGATTAAAGCGGGTGCATTGGATAGTTTTGGTTATAGTAGAAAAGCGATGCTTATGCAAATTGATGAGATTATTGACTCAGCAAAAAAAGCTGGAGATGCGAAAAAACTTGCTACAGGATCACTTTTTGGTGAAGTGACAGAAATGACAAATATTCAACTCGAGCTTACTGTAATGGATGAGTATGAACCAATGGAAATTTTGGAGATGGAGAAGGAGTCTTTAGGTTTTTATGTTTCGGGTCATCCACTCGATAAATACCGTGAAACACTTGATGAGATTCACTATACGTTAAGTTCAGAGATTGCAGAACTTGCAGATGGATCAGAAGCACTTTTGATTGGAAAAGTAGAACATATTTCAGAAAAGATAAGTAAAAAAGGGCATAAATTTGGAATCGCCAATATTATGGATTTACATGGGAATATTGAGTTAACTCTTTTTGAAAGCCGTCTTAAAGAACTAGAAGAAGATTTTGACCTTAGCAAACCGATCGCATTTAAAGTGAAGATCACTAAAGATGGAGATTTTATACGTATGAATATTCTTAAAATCTCTTCCATGAAAGATGCTAAAAAAACCAAAGTAAAAGTAGAGAAAGAAGTCAAACATATAGAAGAGCCTACACATCCTCCATTGATTCTTTCACTCAATCTCATGCCCGATGCGAAGATTGTTGAAGAGTTAATGTGCTTGGTTGAAAAATATCCAGGAAAACGCCCTTTAGAACTTCATATTAAATCAAAGCTTGCAGATGTGGTTATAGAATCTAAAATGAAAGTGAGTGAGTTAATTATGGATGAGGTCAAAGCGTTAGGAATTTATGAAGAACAGGCACTAGAAATTCAAGAATAATAGTTAATATTAATTTAATGTAATATATATTATAATCACAAATTAATTTTAAAAAATGAAAAGAGAAGGATTAAAAATGAAATTCATAAAAGGTTTGTTTACATTGGTCGGAGCAATCGTTGTGATTGGTTTCGTAGCGGCATTTTTTACATTTGATCTAGGATCAAGAATAGGTCAGGTAGCGAAATTAGATTCGAATGCACTTCCTGAGTATATGAAGATGTTTGATAAAGTACTTACTACTGGTGATCCAGCAAAAGGTATGATTCGCAAGATGAAAATGGAGATTCCTGAAGGGATGAGTAAAAAAGAAGCTGCTGATATGGCGGTTGAAGCGATGGCAGATGCTGCAGAGATGAGTGGTACACTTGAAAAAGTTGGCTTTACAAATATGAACAGGGGACCAGGGGCACCACTTACGTATATTGTTTCATTTTGTAATCGTGGGATTGCAGATAAGTTTTTGAGACATTCAGGTGAATTTATCGGTTTTATGCCTTGTCGTGTAGGGATAGTTGAAGATCCAGAAAGTGGTGATCTTTATGTTTATACAATGAGTATGGAATTGATGATCAATGGTGGTTATGAATTATCGCCAGAGCTTTTAGAGCTTGCGAATGGTGTGCGATCAGCTATGTATAATTTGGTTGAAGTAGCAGCTAAAGCACCTTCAGAAGAGTAACTTTTACTCTCTCCTTTTAATGACGAGGATGCATCCTCGTCATGATTCTTATGCTTCAATTTCATATATTTATAAAATTATTTTCTATCGTATCATCTACTATTTTAATCTAAAAGAAAATTTGTGTAATAAAGAAACAAATAAAGATTATAACTTTTAAATAATATACTATTTTAATCCCCTCATATCAAAAGAGTGCTACAATCCTTCCACATTAAGAATGAATTTTAAGGAATTATTATGTCAAAATTACCAAAGATTATATGGTCTAAAATCGATGAAGCGCCAGCATTGGCTACCTATTCACTGTTACCAATCGTAAATGCATTTACGCAAGCGGCAGGTGTAGAAGTAGTTACGTCTGATATTTCACTTGCAGGAAGAGTACTTGCTGCTATGGGTCTTGCAGAAGATGAATTGTCAAAATTAGGTGAAGAGGTTTTAAAACCGGATGCAAATATCATTAAACTTCCAAATATCTCAGCATCAGTAGGACAGCTCAAAGATTGTATCGCAGAGCTTCAAGGTCAAGGGTATGATATCCCTAACTATCCTGAAAACCCACAAACAGATGCAGAAAAAGAGATTCAATCAAAATATAGCGGTTGTCTTGGTTCAGCAGTAAACCCAGTACTTAGAGAAGGTAACTCAGACAGACGTGCAGCTCAAGCGGTGAAAAACTTTGCCAAAAAGTATCCACATAAGCTTAGAGCATATGCTGAAAATTCAAAAGCAGCTGTCACACACATGGGTGGGAAAGGTGACTTTTATGGTAATGAAAAATCTGTTACTATGGACAAAGGACAAAAAGTAACGATCGCACTTAACGGAAAAGAACTCAAAACGATTGACGCTGTGGCAGGTGAAGTACTCGATGGTACATTTATGTCTGTCAAAGCACTCAGAGCGTTTTATAAAAAAAGTATCGAAGAAGCAAAAGCAAAAGATGTAATCTGGTCATTACACCTTAAAGCAACGATGATGAAAATTTCTGATCCAATTATGTTTGGTCATGCATTTGAAATCTTCTTTGAAGGTGTATTTGCAAAATATGCTGATACTTTCAAAGCACTTGGCGTAAACCCAAATCTTGGTATGTCAGACCTTGAAAAAAAGATCAAAGGTCATGCTCAAGAAGCAGAAATCAAAGCAGCATTTCAAGCAGTAGTGAATGCAGATGCTCCAAAAATCGCCATGGTTGACTCTGATAAAGGGCAAACCAACTTCAATGCCTCAAACGATGTAATTATCGATGCTTCTATGCCAGTAGTGGTAAGAGAAGGTGGTAAGCAATGGGACAGAACAGGTGCAGCACTTGAGACATTGGCAGTGATTCCAGATAGTACTTATGGAATGTTTCATCAGGAAATGGTAGCTGACTGTGTGAAACATGGGCAGTATGATGTAACGACTATGGGCACGATGCAAAACGTAGGTCTTATGGCACAAAAAGCAGAAGAGTACGGTTCACACCCAACGACATTTGAACTTGCTGAAGCAGGTAAAGTAACAGTTACTGCTGCGGATGGTACTGTGCTTATGAGTTTTGAGTGTGAAGCAGGTGATATCTGGAGAATGTCTAGAGCAAAAGATATCCCGATTAAAGACTGGATCAGACTTGCAGTTGAGAGAGGAAAAATCGAAGGATACCCAGTTGTCTTCTGGTTAGATGAAAACAGAGCACACGATGCACAAATGATCGCAAAAGTAAACAAATATTTACCAGAATTTGATGCGAGTGGTGTAGATATCAAAATCATGGATATCGCTGCGGCAACAAGATTTACGAATGAGAGAATCAGAAGAGGAGAAAACACGATCGCCGTAACAGGTAACGTTCTTAGAGATCACCTTACAGATATGTACCCGATTCTTGAGCTTGGAACATCAGCAAAAATGCTTTCTATCGTTCCATTGTTAG
>JBEAQM010000129.1:0-5446 GCA_041163845.1 Pseudomonadota bacterium
GACTTCCAGAGCTTCGTGAACTTGCGATCGCTTTTCAAGGACAAGATATGCTTAAAGAGCCTATCCACATCTCTGCGACAGCACACTACTCTATGGGGGGAATACCTACCAATATCAACTGCGAAGTACGTAAAAACCCACGTGAGACGGTAGAGGGTTTCTATGCGGCTGGTGAGTGTAGCTGTGTCTCAGTACACGGTGCGAACAGACTTGGAGCCAATTCTGTACTCGAAGCCCTACTCTTTGGTCGTCACGCGGGAGAAAACATGGTGAAAAAACTCAACCAAGGGATCAAACTCAAAAAAGCGACCCCAGCAGATGCGCAAAGAATGCTTGATGAGATCGAAACGATCAAAACATCCAACGGTAACGAAAGCGTCTCAGGACTCAGAGCAGAACTGCAAGCAGGTATGACAGACAATGCAGGTGTATTTAGAACGAAAAAATCGTTAGAAAAACAGCTCAAAAGCATCGATAGTCTCTTAAAGCGCTTTAAACATATCCGTATCGATGACAAATCTAACACCTTCAATACAGACCTTCAAGAAGCACTAGAGCTTGGTCATATGCTTGAGTTTTCAAAATTCATCGTTTATGGTGCATTGATCCGTGAAGAGAGCCGTGGGGGTCACTTCCGTGAAGACTTCCCACAAAGAGACGACAAAAAATTTCTCAAACACACCTATGCGTATATGGACGAAGCGTATAACATTACGACTGAATGGGGTGATGTGGTACTTGGGAAGTTCGAACCTAAAGAAAGATCATATTAAAAGGAGGAAGGGATATGCAACCAATTGAAACAAGAAAAGTAACGATTAAAGCATTTAGATTTAATGCAGAGACAGACTACCTTCCGTATATCAAACACTATGAGATGGAAGTAGGAAAAGATGATTTGATCCTCGATTTGATGAACCGTATCAAGTGGGAACATGATGGATCATTCTCGTACAGACGTTCATGTAGACATGGTATCTGTGGTGCTTGTGGTATCAAAGTCAATGGCAAACCCGTTTTGGCATGTAAACAAAATGCGATCGAACTGCTTGACCTTTTTGATAACGATATTACCCTTGAACCACAGAGTAAAAAACGTGCCATTAAAGATATGATCATCGACAAATCAGATTTCTGGGAAAAACATGCTGCTGTACAACCTTATATCGTAGCTGATATCGATCCCCACCCGACAAAAGAGACAAAACAGTCTATCGCACAGTTCAATGCGATGTTAGACTCTGATCTTTGTATCCAGTGTGGAAGCTGTCATTATGCATGTCCAGCACTTGAGGTAAACCCTGAGTATCTTGGTCCTGCAGCACTCACGGCAGCCTATAGATTTACCATCGACACACGTGATCATGCTGGGCAAGAGAGACTTGAGCTTACCTCACAAGAGGGTCTAGGCGTTTGGGATTGTGTAAAGTGTTTTGAATGTGCACAAGCGTGTCCCAAAGAGATCGATCCTATCGAGAAGATCACTAAGCTTCACAACCTTCAGTTCGAGCGTGGTGTAGCCAAGAGCAATGTTGCTACGCGCCATGCAGAAGGTTTCTTAAGAGGGATCAAAAAATACGGTTTCCTCGATGAAGCCGATATCGTGAGCTACTCTGAGGGGTATCTTCACATGTACAAACACTTAGGTACGGCGATGAAGATGTTCAAAAGCGGAAAAATCCACTGGCATTCAGGGATTCCATTTATCGATAGTGTACCAAAGATCAAAAACCTTGAAGAGGTACAAAAATTGATCGAAATTTCACAAACGAACACACTGTAAGGAGAGAAGATGAGCCAATTACATTATGCACTATTTACAGGATGTACTGCAAAGCAGTCTACCCCAGAACTATTATCTTCCACCCTTGCTGTAGCAGATAAACTAGGGATAAAGATCACTATTTTAGAAGAAGCCAGCTGTTGTGGGGCAAGCCACTTGCAAGACTTTGATGCGTTTTTAGCCCATGTGCTCAACGCAAGAAACATTTGTTATGCAGAGAAGCATGGACTTACGATGGTGACCATCTGTAACACCTGCCAACTCAACTCAGCCATGACAAAACATGCACTAGATACAGATCCAGAGCTAAAAGCAAGGGTCAATGAGAAATTAGCCGAAGTGGGACTGGAGTACAAAGGAACATCCCAGATCAAACACTTCCTTTATGCCCTCATCGATGAGTATGGACTAGAAAACATCAAAGACAAGGTCACTGTGCCGCTTAGTTATCTCAATATCGCTCCATTTTATGGATGCCACAACATCAGACCTTCGGAGCTGCACGAAGAGGCAAATGGTCATGAAAATCCATACAAGCCAACTTCCCTAGACAACCTTATTGAAGCACTCGAAGGGCATCCGGTCGATTATGAGAGCAAAAATAAGTGTTGCGGATTCCACGTGGAACTACAAGCCAACCACACCTCAGAACTCCTAGCGGGTAATGCTCTAGTAGATGCCATCGACAATAACGCAGACATGATGGTCACCCCTTGCCCACTATGTCACTTAAAGATGGATACCTACCAAGACAGTATCGGTAAAGTGATGGGAAGAGATGTGGAACTCCCTGTACTTCATATGCCTCAAATGGTGGCATTGGCACTAGGATGCACCGAAAAAGAGATCGGACTCAACTTCCACGTCCAAAAGGCTAAACACCTCTACAAGGCTTAGTCTTATTGCTACCTTCTGGTAGCACTTTAACAAGGATCTAACCATGATAGATTTTTTCACTTTCAAGACATTTATCACCCCTTCTTTGCTTTTGGTTACCTATTATATGGGTGGGCTTTTTATCATTTGGATGAGCTGGCACATCGTACTATGGCTTAAAAAAGCCTATCTGAAGATCGAGCACTACACCACACTCCAACAACGCTTCTTAGCTACCGTTTTCTTTATGGCGGTGTTTGTTTTTATGCAGATGGGTTGGCGGATGGTATTTGAGTTTCTCATCGCTTATTTTGATATGCATGAGGCATTGCTAAAATTAGCCCATTAAATGACTTTAATTAAGAGTATATTTATCTCATTTAATTTTATTTGTGTTATAATCGTTCTTGTGAAATAACTTTAAAGGAAAATCCTATGCCTAAAATCAACAAATACGTAGACATCTCTGAAGTAGAAAGAGAAGCAAAAAAAGACCTTATTGACAGACACTCACCGTTTATACACTGTGCAGATACTGCAGTAGCAGGTCAACCATTTGAAGTAACTGTTAAAATGGGTAATGAATATACTCACCCAGATGATTTTGACCACTATATCGAGTCTGTGACACTTTTTGATGGTGACACACAATTGGCTAAAGCATCTTATGTACCAGGGACACTCGGAAACACAAAAGCACACAACACAACGACATTTACCATCATCCCGACAGGTAAAAAACTAAACCTTATCGCGCATGGTTACTGTACAAAACACGGTATCTGGGAAGGTACAGAAAAAACAGTAGAAGTAAAAGAAGCGTAAGTCCCTACCCTACTTTTCCTCTTTAAGCCCCTCTTTGGGGCTTTTCTTCAACTCTAAAACAAAACAAACTTATTTATCTACTCAATTTATCCTTAATTAAAAAATCATAAACACGCAACGAAAAATCATACAAGAAGCGTACTTTATTGTACTGTAACCAAACCGTAACTTTTTTCCATTACACTTTCGCATTACGGTAAAAAGGATATAAAAATGTCGTCAGTGATAGGGAAACGATTAACCCAAGGATTTGGGTTTGTGATAGTGGGAATGGGCTTTTTATATGGTGTGGGTACCCTCAAGATTCATCAACCTAAGGTAGAAAATATCTATATGAATATGTCTACAGAACACCTCCAAATGGTGGCAGAAAGAGTGAGTCAACAGGGTAATGTCCCTCCCCTTTTGAGCATGGAGCTCATCAAAAGATGGACGAACCGTTCTTAAATATATTGCTCGATTGTGGCGAATTTCCACCCTTTTTCTTTTAAGAGCCTTATGAGTACATGAAGGTTCTCTTCTCCGTTAAAACGATCTCTAAACATAAAATCATGCATCAATAAGATCACTTTATTGCCACATTTGGCACATTTTTTACGGTAAATACGTTCTAAATTATCTACGATCTTTTCTGGGGATTCGATAGGTTTACCATTGGAAGGATCATAACTCCACTCAGCGTCCCATCCATAGATATAAAATCCATCTTGATAGAGGGTGTCGTATTTAGGGGCTTCATCGTTTCGTTGTGTTCGTTGGATATAAGGATCATTGCTCGAAAGTGCTGGCAACCGAAATACATTGCGCCCTGCAAGTCTAAGCGGTATACATGCGGTAGAGACACTGCGTCTCTCTTTAGAGAGCATCATGTCATTTTTTTTCACATCCTTGAGCAAGTGTAGCCCATCGGAGTAAAACTTTCTATATTTTCCATCTGCATGCGAATAGGTATGGTTCGCTACACATACATGAGAACAATCGAGCACTTTTTCATAGAGCTTTTTGTTTGCTTTGATGTGTTTGCCTACCATAAACATCGTCGCATTCACCTGCTCTTGCTGGAGTACATTCAAAATATTTTGGGTCCCACGCAAAGGTCCATCATCGAAAGTCAGAAAGATCACTTTTTCCGCTGAAGTATCGGTCCGCAGGGTGGTCACTTGCTTTATGGGAGCGACTTCTTCCTCGACAGGATGCATCTGGGGAGTCGCAAGGACATCTTCGAGCAATGCATCCTCAGTCGTGATCTCCTCTTCGACCATCGGTGTCACCACTTCGTCAAATGGATGACTATCGACGATCTCTTGGACATTTTGGAGCAATGCATTGTCTTGTTGTGCTTTCGAAAATGCAGCACTCATCAAAGCAAATAATACGACAAAGATAAAGGGGATATGACGCACAAGCTGCCTTTTTTAGAGTATATCTCTTAAGACCATCGCATAATGAAGCACGACAAGGTTCAAAAGGAAAATCCCCATAGACGAAGCTTTAGAGAAAAACTTTTGCAAAGGGGTTTTTTCTGTATGAAGTGTCTTGAGTGAGATTGTCATATGGATGATCGTAAAAACGATGATCACGCCAACCAAATAGAGTTTTTTGCGCAACGCGTCGATGGTAGGATTGGTAAGAGATGAAAAAAGAATCTCCAAAAGACCATTATTGGAGATCATCACATATCCTGAGACCAAAAGGATCAAAAGTGCCCCCACTTCATAATACCCATAGATGGGACCTACCCTTGGATATACCGCATCTTGATCTTTTTTATTCCGAAGGCTCACCCCCAACATAAACATAAAAAACGCACCGCCGATCCATGCGATCGCAGCGACAAGATGAAGGTGTATCGCCCAGCCCATATCTATCCGTCCAGCTTCAGTACCGCCATAAATGCCTCTTGAGGCACTTCGACATTTCCGATCGCTTTCATACGTTTTTTACCCGCTTTTTGCTTCTCTA